>NZ_JAVDUS010000013.1:0-247053 GCF_031456485.1 Bacillus sp. 3255 | reverse complement strand
TCAATTTCAGTGGCAAACCGCTCATTAGCGAATCGTATTTCCTCTTCATTCGCAGAATGGGGGGATTTGGGTGAAATAGCGAACTGTATTTCCTTTGCGCTGATGATGCGTGCGACGCTGGAGCTTGTGGGGGTAGACATGCTACCCCTCACCAGCAGTTAGCGGAAATACGATTCCTTATTTCAGCCTGAGAGGGAATTTTGGGGGAGGATGCGGAAATGTAAGACCTTATCTCGCCGTTGTTCCTTCAATTTCAGTGGCAAACCGCTCAATAGCGAATCGTATTTCCTCTTCATTCGCAGAATGGGTGGATTTGGGTGAAATAGCGAACTGTATTTCCTTGGTGCTGATGATGCGTGCGATGCTGGAGCTTGTGGGGGAGGCATACAAAAAAAGCTGCCCCCATGGGACAGCCTACAAATTGCTTTATCTATGCTTCGATTCAAATCCGCACGGTTGCGCCCGGCCATCGATTAATGACATTAACGTTGTTCCTTATAAAGCTCCTTGATCGCCAGGAACTCATCCAAATGCTCCAGGAACAGATCTACAATTACGGGATCGAAGTGACGCCCGCGTTCCGTTCTCAACAGCTCGAGTACACGGTCAAGCTCCCAAGCTTTCTTGTACACGCGATCACTGCACAAAGCGTCAAAGACGTCCGCAAGCGCCGCGATACGTCCATAGAGATGAATCTGCTCGCCTTGCAGCCCTTGCGGATAGCCGGTGCCGTCGAACCGCTCATGATGCTGCTGCGCGATGATCGCCGCCGCATTCAGCACCTGCTTGTTCGAGTGCTTCAACATTTCGTAACCGAGATTCGAATGGGTTTTCATAATATCGAATTCTTCCTTGGTCAGCGCCCCCGGCTTGTTCAGGATCGCATCCGGAATCCCTACCTTGCCGACGTCATGCATCGGAGAAGCGAGCCGAATGACCTCAGCCTCCTGATCGGACAACCCGTATTTCTTGGCAAGCAAGCTGGAATATTCCGCGACCCGCTTCACATGATGCCCTGTTTCCCGGGATCGCGTTTCGGTGATTTCCCCCATCGTATAAATAATTTCCTGCTGCGTGCTCTCGAGCTCTTCGTTCAAATAAATATTTTCAAACGCGACGGAAACATTCGCGCAATAGATGTCGATCAAATACTTCTCCCACTCGCTTAGCGACTTGAAGCCATTCATGTAGATGACGTTCTCCATCCCCATTTTGCTTTGGAAATAAATCACGAAGCGATCCGGCGCGAAAGAGCTCTTCTTCGTGAGGAAAGCCGTCTCGATCTCCTCCAGCACGTTCGCCGGCACGACATCCCGCGCCCGCTCGTCCTCATTGGACGCGTAATCGCCGCTAGCCGCCAGTATGTAGATATCTTCAACGCCCTTCGTTACGGCGAAGGAGCAATGCAGCGCATTTTTGTGCAGATTGACGATCGAAGTCATCTGCGTCAATACGCCGGAAGCGAATTTCTTCATTGATTGCAGCTCGAATAACGTGGCGGAAGACTTAATGATTTCCTCAAGACCGGCTCTGCTCTTCTCGATCGTTCGCAAATCCCGGTAAGACCGCAGCGCCGTTACGACCGTAGTGAACAGCTTCTGAGTCGTAAGCTCCGTCTTCTCCTTGTAATCGTTAATGTCATAATCCATGATGACGGTGCGCTCAGGCGCTTGTCCTGGCTGTCCGGTTCGGAGAATGATGCGTATGGACGTATTTTTCAATTGTTCGCGTATATATCTGACAACCTGGAGCCCGGCATCTTCCTGCTCCATCACGACATCCAGCAGAACCAGTGCCGCATCGGGCTGTTGCTGTAAAATCAGTTTCGCTTCCGCTGCCGAATAGGCACTGTGAAACTCCAGCATTCTGCCGTCAAATTCAAAATCCTGCAGAACCATCTTCGTTACTTGATGGACTTGCTTGTCATCATCGACGATTAAGACAATCCAAGGATCTTGTTCAACGGTCATCTCGCTTACATGGAGGATCTCTTCTTCATCGGCGAATAGAAGCTCATCCTGGTCCAATAACCCATCCTGTCTAGTCATCCTTCTGACTCCTCCTCTTTCGGAATCGTGATCATAAATAAGCTTCCCTGCCCAAGTGTGCTGAAACATTGAATGGTACCGTTCAACGATTGGGTGACAAGGTTATAGACGATATTCATCCCTAACCCGGTCCCACCTTTGCCGCGGCTAGTCGTAAAGAACGGGTCGAAAATCTGATCCAGCACGGCCTGCGTCATGCCTTTGCCATCATCCGAATAGGCTAGCTGAATGTGATCCGCCTCTTCGCTGACCCGGACGCTCAAAGTACCTTCTTCTTCCGGTGCATAAGCATGATTCAGTGAATTCATCACCAAATTCGTGATGATTTGCGATAAAGCCCCTGGATATGTATACAAATTCACGTGACTATCGCCATAAACCTCCACACGCAGGCGCGATTTCTTAAGTGACGGCTTTAGACTGGCGATAATCCCTTCCAAGTATTCGAGCAAATGAAAGGTACGCTTCACTTCAACGCTCTGGTCGACCGAAATTTGCTTGAAGCTTCGAACCAAGGAGGAGGCGCGCTCCAAATTGGATTGTATCATAGCGTTCGTTTCTTCCAGAACGGTAAGAAACTGCTCCAAATCCGACTTTTTCATTTTGCCGGTTGCATATAAGCTGCGGAAATCTTTCGTCTTTTGATCCAAATACGTTACCGCGGTAACCCCGATTCCTATCGGCGTATTGATCTCATGGGAGACGCCGGCCACAAGGTTGCCTAGTGCCCCCATTTTCTCCGATTGGACCAATTGATCTTGGGTGATCTGCAGGGTATGCAGCGCCTGCTGCAGCTCCATATAGCGTTCATCCAGATTGTTGACCATATCGTTGAAAGCTTCCGAGACTTCGGCAATCTCCGGCGACGTCCGGAACTGCAGCTTCGGCAGCTCGCCGCCCTGCTTCACGATCACAGCGGCTTCCCGAAGCCGGCTTAACGGACGAATAACGATCCTGCGCAAAATTAACCAGAGTAACACAGATAAAATCACCGCAATGGAGATGCCGACAATGAGAATAAGCTTCGTACGCTTCTCCAGCAGCGCCGTTTCCTCCGAGGAGTCGAATATAACTTCCACCGCGCCGACGACGAGTCCGTCTTCCTGCAGCGGTGCGGTCAGACGGACGACCGGTCGGTCATTCTCCTCAATCGGCAGGCGGTCGACAATCGTTTGATCCTGATTCGGAATGACCACGGATGATGCCGGCAGCTTGCGGCCGACTTCCGAGCGGTTGGAAGCCGCGAGGATCGTGCCCTCTTTGTTGTACAGTTTCATCTCGATGACACGGTCGTTCTTGTATTCTATGTAGTCAAATATCTGCTGTACGTCGGAAATCGACCGCGATTCTTCATAACGCCCGTTGATGGCGATCGTCATGCCGCTGATTTGACTGACGTATGCTTCTTTGATGGAACGGTTAAGGCTCATCGTGTCGAAAACCATCATCGTGGAAATCATGACCACGGTAACGGAGGTAATCAGAAATACAATTCTCTTCTGCAGGCTCATTCTTTTACGAGGGAGTGACATTGGCGGGCCGCTCCTATTTCACATCGAACGTTATTGTCTTACTAACGTTATAAGGCGTATGGTCGTTGTTATGCAGAGATACCAAAACTTCATGCGGTCCTTTGCTGAG
This sequence comes from Bacillus sp. 3255, assembly GCF_031456485.1. Lineage (NCBI taxonomy): Bacteria > Bacillati > Bacillota > Bacilli > Caryophanales > Bacillaceae > Bacillus > Bacillus sp. 3255. The sequence continues at coordinate 243,364 of NZ_JAVDUS010000013.1, read as the reverse complement.
ATGCTCCAGTACCTTCTCTTTATCCGTTACGACGATCTTCTCCCCTTTATCCAAGGAGACATGGACATGCCCTTCCCCTTGTACGCGTTGATGATCGTAGTGCTCCTTGGACAACTTGAGGTCCGTAGTAAACTGTAGAGTCGCCGAGTCGCCGTTAACCGTTGCGCTAACCTCCAAAGTCGGTGTAAATGCGCTAGCCGGCGCCGCCGTCTTCTTCGATGTCCCGCAGCCGGAAATTACGAGAGCAAGCGCGGCGGCGAGACACAAGCTTTGACAAATCTTCATCATTTCATCCCCTATTTAGACCCTATTTGTCTTTTCATGTCAAAAAAAGCCATCCTCTCTAGCTTATGAATATTCATACGGTTTGTCTACTTATATTTTAGGAATAAAGTCCTTATTCGACGCAATAGTATCTGTATTCCAAATTTTCAGACTATTACTGTCGAATTTTCTTGAGAACGCTCGTATTTTGCGCTTCCCCAGGAAATAATTTCATTTCCCGATTGAGGAATGATTTCCCCGCATTTGGCGCAATGTAGTAAAGTCGCTATTCATCTTCAACACTTGATCCCAAGGAGGCTCTCCCCTATGACCGACACCCGTGAGTTTTCGATGCAGGTCCAACATGCCGTTGACGCGGCCGATCACGCCATGCTCGCAGCCCAAGAAGCCGAGCATAGACTTCAGCGGGCTATTACTACGGCCAATCCTAGCGAAATCCAATCCGCACAGGCGGCTCTTGTACAAGCCAAGCACAAGGTTAATGACGCGCATGCTCAGCTTGAAGTTTATAACAATGAACAATACGGACAGCAGATCAAGCAGACGATGGAGCAGCTGATCCAGGCTTCCCAGGATCTCGATGCCAATCATGTCAAGTTTCACACGCCGAAACAAATCCGATAAGGCTGCTCCTATGCAAAAGGTGATCGAATTTCGATCGCTTTTTCTTTTTGTACGGACAATATGTTAAACTACTGGGGAAGGTTTTCAAGTTACTTGGGGAGGCACTACATTTCATGCTCGTTATCGGAATTGCCGGAGGTACCGGTTCAGGAAAAACAACAGTGGCCAGATCGATCATCAACAAGCTGGGCTCCACGAACGTAACTCTAATATCGCAGGATAATTATTATCTTCATCATAGCGGTCTGTCGTTCGAAGAACGTGAGCGCATCAATTACGACCACCCTCGGGCGTTCGAGAATGAGTTGCTGCTTAAGCATCTGAACGAATTAAAGAACGGCAATCCCGTCCATATCCCGGTCTATGATTTCTCGCAGCATGCCCGTTCATCAGAGACGATTCGGATTGAGGTCAAGCCGATTGTGCTGCTGGAAGGCATTCACGTGTTAACCGACGAAGAGCTGCGCAGCGCCCTGAACATCAAAGTGTTCGTCGATACGGATCCGGATGTGCGCATTCTGCGCCGGCTTTCCCGGGACATTAACGAGCGCGGACGGACGCTGCAATCGGTCTTCGATCAGTACTTGACGACTGTGAAGCCGATGCACGATGCATTCATTGAACCGTCCAAGAAATATGCGGACATTATCATTCCTGAGGGCGGCGAGAATCAAATCGGCATCTCCATGCTGACGATCCTGACGGAACGATACATGACCGATCAAGCGGCCAGCTACGAAATCGGCTAAACGCAAAGACACTCCGCCTTGCTCAAGGCTGGAGTGTCTTTTGTTTATGATTCGGCTTGTTCTCGACCGGCTTGAACACGACGAAATCGAAGTCCGGAAAGCGCAAAAACGATATAAATGAATCCGAGTACATAAAAAATGCTGGTTACACTCGTATAGCGAATGGCCATGCCGCCAATGAGCGGTCCCGCTATACTTCCGATGCTATACTGTATCGAAGCCAAAACATTCGCCGTAGGCAGCAGATGCTTCGGCAAAATATCCGCCGCATAGGCAAGTCCCAGCGAGAAAAACGAACCGACCATGCCTCCGGCAAGGCCGAATAAGAGGCCGATGCCCCATAGGCTATCCCCGGCGAACGGCATGCAGAGAAAGGCTGCGGCTCCGGTCAAACCGGCGGCGATCAGAATCTTCTTCCTGCCGATACGATCGCTCCAGATGCCCAGCGGCAGCTGCATGATGAGACTGCCGACGCCGATGATGGGCAGCAGTATGCCGATTTCGTGCTCTGCAAGGCCGACCCGCAGGCCATAGAGCGGAAAGTTGCTGTTCATGGACGATTCCATGTATCCGAACAGCAGTGAAGTCGTCAGCGGAAACCAAGCGAGAGCCATCACTTTGGTAGCGCGCTTATGCACGGCTTCCATGCGTTCGCCGTGCTCCGGCCGCTCATTCGGCAGTTTCAGCAGCAGCATGAGGACGACCAGGAAGAAGCCGCTTGTCGTTAAGAACGGCACCCAAATCCCTGCTTTAAGCAGCGTTATGCCGATAGGGCCTAAGCTGAAGCCAATTCCGTAAGCCATCCCGTATAACGAAATGTTGCGCCCCCGGCGCTCCGCGGGACTGGACGAGACGATCCACAATTGCGTGGCATAATGAAGCGCACTGTCCCCAATGCCTACGAGCAGCCGCAAGACGAACCAGAACCCCAGCTGCTGCCAGGCAGGGAACAAACACGTCGCCGTGATGATCAACCCCATGCCGGTCACAATGACCGGCTTATATCCGAAGCGCCGCACCGGCTTCTCAATGAAGAACATCGTGGAGAAGATGCCGATGTAGAGCGCAGCGGCGTTCACGCCGTTCGTATCCGCAGAAACGCCGGAGCGGTCCAGCAGAATCGTCAGCAGCGGCATGAGCATGCCTTGACTCATCCCAGCCACGACGATGACCATAATTAATATGGTTAATTTATTGGACGAAAGTCTAGTTGGAGCTGTCATGTCCGAAACAAACGGTTTCCCAACGTCCTGCATATTCGTCCAGCCTGCTGCTCAGCGGAACATGAAACTGCTCGTTGATATAAAGTCTCAATTTTCGAATCCATTCCTTGAAGGAAGGATAGGTGACGAATTGATTGGCATAACGGTCGCTAAGGCATAAGAAATAAGGTCCCGGGGATTTATCCGTTAAAAAATGAAGCGACGTGTCCATGGGCGTATATTTCTTCCGTTTGCCTTCCCATGTGTCCAAATCCAACTGCACGGTCGTATTCGCACTCTTCAACAAGCTCTCCAAATGCTTCACACGCGCATAATAGGGCTCCTCGCATGTAATCTCCATCCTGCGCAGCGTTTCTTCATGCTGCGGATAGAAAATGGCCCGAACGAACTTCTTCTCTTCCGCCCATGCGGTGCAAGCGTTAATATCCGCCTCGGTCCAGTCCTCGAACGTCTCAAATATAAAAAGCGTGCCCTTCCGGCTCTGCGGCGGGGGTTCGTACCCAAAGGGCACTTTGATTTGCTCTCTTGCCATCCGTGTCCTCCTCTTGTTGTCTGACTTCCTTCACTTATCCAGTCCTCTATTGTAGCATACCCTTTTAAAATTAACGAAATCAGGGGACGATTGGCTTTAGATCGCCCAGTACGATATACTTTCTTTGTATTCATATTCCATTAAGGGAGACCTAAGCATGAGAGATCCACGACTTCAAACTTTTGCTCGCAACATTATCCGTTACTCGGTAAGTCTTCAGCCAGGGGAGAACATATTGATCGAAATGATCGGTGTCAAAGATCCGGAGCTCGCGAAATGCTTCATCGAGGAAGTATACGCCGCAGGCGGCACTCCATTCATTGAGCTGCGCGATCCCATGATCATGAGAAGCTTGCAAATGAAAGGCACCCAAGAGCAATTCAGCGAGTGGGCCGGCTTCGAGCTTGCCCGTATGAAGCGGATGGATGCCTATGTGGCAGTTAGAAGCGGAGACAATATTACGGAATCGTCGGACGTTCCGGACGATCAAATGAAACTGTACTTAAAATATTTCCAGCGCCCTCTCTTCGACGAGCGCATCAACAATACCAAATGGTGCGTCATGCGCTATCCGAATGCTTCTATGGCCCAGCTTGCCGGCAAAAGCACGGAGGAATTCGAAGACTTCTACTTCAACGTCTGCAATCTGGACTACAGCAAAATGGCCGAAGCGATGGAATCGTTGGTTCAGCTCATGAACCGTACGGACCGTGTTCGTCTCGTGGCCAAAGGCACGGACATCTCCTTCTCCATCAAAAATATCGGCGCCGTACCTTGTTCGGGCCGCCGAAATATCCCGGACGGCGAAGTGTACACGGCTCCCGTGAAAGATTCCGTGAACGGCGTTATCTCCTATAACACGCCGACGATCTACTCCGGCACCTCTTTCGAGAATATCGTCCTGCGTTTCGAGAACGGCCGCATCGTAGAGGCGACCAGCAACGATACGAAGAAGTTGAACGACATTCTGGATACGGATGACGGTGCAAGGTATATCGGTGAGTTCGCAATCGGCGTCAATCCGCATATCAAGCATCCGATGAAAGATATTTTATTCGATGAGAAGATTGACGGCAGCATTCACTTCACCCCAGGGCAAGCGTACGAGACCGCGGATAACACGAACCGGTCCTCCGTGCACTGGGACATGGTGCTGATTCAACGTCCGGAATACGGCGGCGGGGAAATCTACTTTGACGATGTGCTGATCCGCAAGGACGGCCGATTCGTCATCCCGGAGCTGGAGAAGCTGAATCCGGAGAACTTAATGTAGTGAAATAAGCAGCCGAAGCTGCCCGGAAGGGTGCTTCGGCTGCTTTTCTGTAATGACATTAACGATAACGGCACGCTATCCAAGCCAGTGGAATACAACGCGCTCCGGAGACTCGTCCGGCCCGTTCCGAACGGCCGGAACGAGCCGTTCGGCGCCTGCAACGGGCTGCAAGCTAGCGGAGCTCCAAGCCGAAGCTTGAATCTGCACTTGTGCCCCTTTCGGGACCCAAGGGAACAGCTGCTGCACATCTTCATTCGACAACCGGACGCAGCCCAGCGATTTATTAGCTCCGATCGAGCTTTCATCATAGGTGCCGTGCAGCGCGATGGACCCGAGCCCGAGCCCCGCCTCTCCGTAGACTTGGGGATGGCTGCCCCGCGGCTGTTTGACGCGGTCCTGTACGATATAATCTCCCTGCGGCGTACGGTCATCGGCGCCAAGCCCGATCGTTTTGTCCCAAAGGACATACTCACCGCTAACCAATCTTAACTGGTGCGCCGCTTTATTGATCTCTATATGCACCGGTGCGTACGGCCAATTCGGTCCTGCAGCGGTATTGGCGTAAAATCTGCGTGCCGGATCAGCCGCAGCGGCATCATAGACCCAACCGCCTTGACCGTTATAAGCCGTTATAACGCCGTTAGAGCCCGTTGAAGCCTCGAGTGGAATAAAGCTTAAGTAGTTGTTCGGATAATCGCCAAGCAGCGCCTCCAGACGTTCTGGCGCGCTTCCATGATCCTTGACGTAGGCTTCCAGAGCCGTCCGAACTAAATTAGCACCAATCGCGTTAAGCGGTTGGTGCTTTTCAAATTCGGCGTTCATGAAACGGATACGGACCGCATCGTCCGTCTCCGGATGATACTGCGCCACGACGATTGCGCTTGCGGCAAGCTGTTGATCCCTTAACAGCAAGGTCTTCCCTTGATTCGCAGCGTCAAGGGAAACGACGCCGTAGATGACGATGTTCGTCTTCGGCATCTCCTTGGCCAGCTCCAATGCCATCTTGTGCAGCTCTGATTCTATTGCTTTCTCCTGCGTCTCGGGCGCTATGTACAGAACGAACGGGGCGTCGACCGTTTCATACGTGATCATACTCCCTGTCCCCCATTCTTTCATCGCCGAGATCGTCTTATAGAGAGGCTGCCGGCCGGCAAATAACAGCACGATCAGAACATTCAACACAAGCAGGACGATAAGCAGCGTCTTCAGGAATGGCGGCAGAAGCCTCTTGCGTTCATCCGGAAAAGCTTGCTGCAGTTGAAGCGCATGCGCGGATTGCTCCGCTTCAATCTGACGCAGGGCCCGGTTAGCCGCGGAATAGAACGGGGACGGATACGTCCGCAGCACTTCTTTGTAATGAAATACGGCCCGTTTCATATTCCCTTTTCCGTGAAATTTTTGCCCGATCTTGAAATGAGCTTCCGGAGAGGTCGCATCCAAATAACGGATCACTTTCTCGTGATACATCGGATCGGACGGAGAGATGAACAAGTTTTTGCGCAAATGAATGAGATGGTCATCGAGATGGTTGCGAAAGCGTTGATTGTGGCGGATCATTCGGCTCCTCTCCATTCCATAAATTGGCTTGTCTCATTCGTGATGTTCGATACATTTAGTATCTCTGATACATAATGTATCACGTTTGGCAGCGGCGTGACAACTGTTTTGTGCTTCCTGAAAGCACCAGCATGAACGCCCCCCAAATGGCACAAGCTGAATCACGGAGGTGATTACGATGGGTGGGAGAAACAGCAAGCCGAAAAACAATGGTCCAGCCGGCAGCCCTTCTCGCTTGGAGCAGTTCGGCGAGAAAGCTGTCCAACAAGAGAAGCGCGAAATGAAAGAACGCCATCACAAAAATTCGTAATCATACCAAAAAAAGACGCTCCGTCCGCGATTACCGCGGATGGGAGCGTCTTTCCTCTGTTAATGTGCCACTTGGTTGTAAGTCATAATCCAAATCGAACCGCCGACGATGGTAATGAGAATGATCAAACCAAAGATCAACGTCATAATATTCCAGCGTGCGTTCTCGCCTTCTCTCACATGCATGAAGAAGAACAATTGCACGACGAACTGCAGAATCGCCATAAGCAGAATCAGAATGAGCGTTCCTGTGCGGCCCATCATATGGTTCATGACCGCTACCAGCGGTATGATGGTCAAAATAATCGATAGCGCGAAGCCGATGACATAAGATTTCATCGATCCATGTCCGTGATTGCCGTGTGAATCCGTATGGTGCTGACTCATCTTACATCACCCCCATTAAATAAACGACTGTAAAGACGAAGATCCAAACAACGTCAAGGAAATGCCAGTACAAAGAAATCACTTCCACTTTCCGTTTGGTTACCGCCGTAATGCCTCTGCGTCTGAGCTGCAGGATCAGTCCTACCATCCAGATCAGACCGACCGACACGTGCATGCCGTGAGTCCCTACCAAGGCGAAGAAGGCGGACAAGAATGCGCTTGTCGAGATTGTCGCTCCCTCATGATTAACCATGCTAATAAACTCAGCTACTTCTAATCCGACGAAGGAAGCCCCGAGAAGCGCTGTGACGGCCAACCAGCCGATCAGCTGTTTCAAGTTCCCTTTGTGCATGCCCAGAACCGCCAGACCGCTTGTAAAAGAGGACGTAAGCAAGATGAACGTCTCGGCAATAATGCCCGGCATCTTGAACAGCTCTTCCGGCGTCGGTCCCCCATTCGTATTCTGATGGAGAACCATATAAGTGGCAAATAAAGATCCGAATAAGATAACGTCGGTAATCAGGAAGATCCAGAACCCGAACGTCTTGAGCGATTCGTGATCATGTTCATGGTCGTGTTCGTGAGCGTGCTGCTCACCGTGCGCGGCTGCATGTGCCATTAGACTTTCGCTCCTTTCAATGCGGCTTCCGTACGTTTTATTTCGTCTACCGGAATGTAGTAATCCGTGTCGTAACTGAACGAACGTGCCAGCATACAGATTCCGACACCGATTAGCGCAGGAATCGTCAGCCACATCCAATCCCAGACGAAGCCGAAGCCTGCGAAGAACCAGCATGCCGATTTGATGAATGGTATCGCCGAATTTTTCGGCATATGAATCGGTTCATAAACGGCCGGAGCTTGTTTACCCGCTTTGCCTTGCATTTTCTGTTTCGTTTCCCACCAGTCGTCGACATCTTTCACTTGCGGAAGAACGGCGAAGTTGTAGAGCGGCGCAGGTGAAGGAATCGACCATTCCAGCGTCCGGCCATCCCACGGATCTCCCGTCACGTCCTTCTCTCTAAACTTGATGGAGTGAGCGATTTGCCATACTTGGAACAAGAAACCGATCCCCATCAAGAAACCGCCGATCGTGGACACCAGGTTGAGCGGCCCCCAGCCCATATCGAAATCGTACGTGTACGTACGGCGTGTCATTCCGTCTAATCCTAAGAAATATTGCGGCATGAAACATACATAGAAACCGATGTTCCACAGCCAGAACGCCCATTTGCCCAAGTGCTCGTTGAGCTTGAAGCCGAACATTTTCGGCCACCAGTAGTATAAGCCTGCGAAGTAGCCGAACGCTACGCCGCCAATAAGCACCTGATGGAAATGCGCAATCAGGAAGTAGCTGTTATGGAACTGGAAGTCAGCCGGCGCAACCGACAGCAAGACCCCGGTCATCCCCCCGACGACGAAACAAGGAATGAACGCAATCGTCCACATCATCGGCGTCGTGAAACGTATTTTACCGCGGTACATCGTGAACAGCCAGTTAAATACTTTCGCCCCCGTAGGAATGGCGATCAGCATGGTCGTGATGGCGAAGAAGGCGTTGACGTCCGCTCCGGATCCCATGGTGAAGAAGTGATGCGCCCATGTGAAGAACGACAGTAAGGAAATAATCAACATGGCGAATACCATCGATTTATAGCCGAACAATTTCTTTTTGGAGAATGTCGCGACAATTTCCGAGAAAATCCCGAATGCCGGAAGTACCACGATGTAAACCTCAGGGTGACCCCACATCCAGATTAAGTTGATATACATCATCGGATTTCCGCCGCCGTCCAGGGTGAAGAAATGTGCTCCGAAGAAACGGTCCAGGAACAAGAGTGCGAGCGTTACCGTCAAGATCGGGAAGGCGAAAATAATCGTAATACAGCTGGATAAAACGGACCACGTAAACATCGGCATTTTCATCAGCGTCATGCCTGGAGCACGCATTTTGAGGATCGTTACAATGAAGTTGATCCCTGTCGCCAAACTGCCGATACCGGAAATTTGAATACCCCAAATATAGAAGTTCTGTCCGACGCCCGGGCTATGCGAAAGCTCTGAGAGCGGCGGATAGCTGAGCCAGCCGGCATCCGGGGAACCGCCGATAACGAACGAGACGTTGAACAGCATCGCGCCCCAGAAGAACAGCCAGAAGCTGAGGGAATTCAAGAACGGATACGCAACGTCCCTCGCACCGATTTGCAAAGGAACGACGATATTAAATAAACCGAACATGAGCGGCATCGCCATGAACAAAATCATGATGACACCATGCGTTGTGAAAATAGCGTTATAGTGTTCTGCTTGCAGAAACTCCGTATTCGGCATCGCCAGCTGCAAGCGCATCAGCAAGGCGTCCACGCCGCCGCGGAACAGCATCAGGATCGAACAGACGATGTACATGATCCCGATCCGTTTATGATCCACACTGGTCAGCCACTCCCGCCAGAGCCAGCCCCATTTCCTAAAGTAGCTCAAGACGAAAATGATGGCGACGAGCGAGAGCCCGATACTTACCTGTGCACCCAAGATGAGCGGATCGCCCGTTACGAAAAATTCGGATGCGAACTGTTTGATTGTATCCAACATGAGCATAACTTCCTTTCATGAAACTTTCGATCGATCACTTTGTCATGTTCATTTGACTATGATCCATTTGATTATGATTCATTGGGGCATTCGTGCCTGATGATGAAGATTTCGCTGTATCTTTGGCGGAATCAGCGGAGCTGGAAGCGCCGTGACCGCTGTGAGCCGGTTGACCGTTCGTATATTTCGTTACGATTTTCTCGAACAAGCCGTCAGGGATCGAGGAGAAATATAGAACCCCAGGCGATTTGCTCGGCTTCGCCAGTTCTTCATAACGTTCCATCGTCAGCTTGGTAGGCACGCTCTTCGTTTTGGCGACGAAGGCATCAAAATCCGCGCGCGAGGTCGTATTCACGTCAAAGGTCATATCGGCGAAATGAGCTCCGCTGAAATTCGCTCCCGTACCGAAGTAATGGCCAATCTCATCGGCCTGCAGATACAGCGTCATGGCCATGCCGGACATCGTGTAGATTTGTCCGCCAAGCTGCGGAACCCAGAACGAATTCATCGGCGCATCCGACGTAAGCTCGAATTTAATCGGCGTATCTTCCGGAATCTGCACATAGTTGACAGTAGCGATCCCTAGCTCCGGATACGTGAACAACCATTTCCAATCCAAGGATGTGACTTGAATGGTGATCGGGTCTTTCTCCGACTTAAGGGCCTTTGAAGGCTCCAACGCGTACGTATATCGAATCGTGATCACGGCCAGTGTAACAATGATGATAATCGGCACCGACCACCATACGACTTCTAATGTCGTATTATGAGACCAATTCGGCTTGTACGTAGCCTTATTGCCTTCTTTATCCCGGTACCTCCAGACGATCCACGCCGTCATCGCAAGTACCGGTATAAGGATAATTGCACACAGTATCGAGGAAATGTAAATCAAATCTCTTTGCTCGGCCCCGACAGGACCTTTGGGATCCAGCACCATCGCTTGATCGCTGCAGCCAGCCAGTAAAACGACGAAGGCGATCATCATGACCGGCAGCAAAGCTTGTACGAGTTTTCTCTTCTTCATCCAATTAACCTCCCAAACCACTTTCTGAAGAGTGCTTTCCATATTTACTTAAGATGCTCTTTTTTATCTAATACTAAGATATCAATTTTCATTTAAAAGTACACTGCCGCTAGCAGGTCTTAACAAATACGTCAAAGGATCGACGTTTTACTGTAAAACAAATGTCACACAACGTTTGTTGACTAATAAAGCAAAGTATGAAAATCCATGAAAACCAAAAAGCCCTTCAAGTTATTCACCTGAAAGGCTGATTTTATTCATGAAATGGTTTTGTTCACTCTGTCTTCGATGCTGCCCGGGAGTGTACCAAATGAATGGCTGTCCGGATCACATAAACATGCACGCTGCCGACCATGAAACCAATTCCGACCATCAATGAAGGGTTACGGTCACTGAAATGATCCAAATTAATTAAGCTTAATAGCAATCCTATGCCAAGCAAAGCCCATGCCGCGATTGTCATTAACTTCACTAATGGCAACACATCACGTTCACTGCGTTCATTGTTAACGTTACTAACCGAAACTGTTCTAACCGCCATTATTATCACTCCAAACTCAGATGTTAAAGTCTTATAAATTTATTATAGCACAAATCTTAAAAAAATGTTCATATTTTATTCACACGTTGATCAAAAAATGGACAAAATTTTGTCGGGGGGCAGGGTGGAAAGTTTCACTTGACTTTATGCTGATAATGTGGTATAATAAAATATTTTATTGACTTCACACCTCCTCTCTAAGTATGATAACCATGTTGTTTTCTATTCATGATCATATTTGGAGGGATCCTATGCGAATCGCAAACGGAATTTACATGTTGGAGCTTGCCGTGCCTGTCATGGGGAGAACCGACGTCATCTACCCGACATTGCTGCACGATGAACACGGCGCGGTCTTGGTGGACACCGGATATCCCGGAACTTTCCCCTTGTTTCGTCAAGCCTTCGACGTGCATCAAGTGCCGCTGCAAGACCTGCACACGATTATCATTACCCATCAGGATATAGATCATATCGGGAGTTTGCCGACATTCCTAAGTGAATTTCCGGAGCAACTTCGTGTACTTGCAAGTGAAGTGGAGAAACCGTATATCGAAGGGGATCACAGGTTGATCAAGGTTACCCCGGAAGCCATCGACCAGGCGGTCGCCAACCTGCCGGCCCATGTGTCGCCTGAATGGCGGGCCGCCTTCCGGGCAGCACTCGAGAATCCTCCGAGAGGCCGCGTCCACGGGCTTATCCAAGACGGCGAGCACCTGCCCTACGGAGGCGGTCTCATGGCCATTGAAACTCCCGGCCATACGCCCGGTCATTTGAGCTTCTACCACATCCCTAGCAAAACACTGATCGCTGCGGATGCCCTGGTCGTGTCGGATGGTCAGCTTATGGGCCCGATCCCCTCCTATTGTGTGGACTACGAATTAGCGGCAGCCTCGCTTCGTAAATTTACCCAGTATGACATCGAGTCTGTGATTTGCTACCATGGCGGCCTATTCACAGGAAATGTGAATGATCGAATTGCCGAGCTGGCGGCGGTAGACGCTTAGGCCGCATACGGCAAAAAAGCACGGCTCCTCCAATAGAGCCAAGCCTCAACCGAGAGTCCCGCCCATAGACGGAATTTCTCCTGTTACATGCAGCCTGGCGGATCCTCGAATGCTGAATAACAGGAATTCCTCCCGTTATTCAGCCCGTACTCGCAGCCTTTACGCGAAATGGGGACGAATTAACGGGAGGAATTCCCTTTATTCGTACAACTGGGCTAATTTTCTCGCGAATAACGGGAGAAATTCCAGTTACGCCCTGCGGCTGACCACCGGTGTCGATGCTCATCCAAAATATTTGCTTCAGCTTCAGTAAGTTCGAGTCCATACCTTCACCATACCAAAAATAAGGGGGAAGCTTCGCTCACCCCAAACCCAAAACATATAAATTCTTATATGTCAAAAAAAAGCAGGCTGCCTGGAATGGGCAGCCTGCTTTCGATTATGTACGTTTGAGCTTACTTCAGAAGCGTATATGCGCCAATAATTGGCAGCGGTTTAACTTGACCTTGCGCCGCGGCGACAATGCCGAGTATCGCAAGCACGAACAACGCCAGATTCACGAGCGGCAGCAGAATCCAGCCGATCACCGGAATGATGCCCAGAACCACGTTCAGGATCACGCAGCACAGGAACAGAGTCAGCCCTTGGTTGGCGTGGTACATGGCAAATTTGGAATCTTTGGCGGCGATAAGCGGGACGAAAAACAAGATGTACGCAATGATGGCCATTCCCTTATTGTTTTGAATATCGCTAGAATCATACATGGACAGCACCTCTTTTCTCAAAGTTTACTATTCCATTATATTCGGAGTTTTCCAGCAATTCTATTGAATTTCATACAATTCAAAAAATAATTTCCGCTCATTTCCGCACCGCGCGCTTAAGCGAGTGACTGCAGAATGCTCTTCGCCTCACGCACCTTGGAAGCATCCACCGGTTCATCCATTCGCCCGTTCCTTCTGACGCCGGTGCCCAAATGCACGACCGGCACCGGCACCGCTTGCACAAAATCTTGCAAGCTGGCTAATGTAAGTCCGGCTCCGGCCATGACTTGCAAGGAATGTCCTGCCGTCAAGGCGACCAGCACCTTCAACCGGTCTGCGGCATGAAGCGCACTTGCCGCTCCGCCGGAGGTCAGGACGGAACGAATCTGCTCATAAGCAAGCAGAACGCCCAATGCTTCCTCTTGCTGCTCGATCTCGTCAAATGCCCGGTGAAACGTAACCGGAAGCGGCGCAGCGGCCAACAGCGTTTCGAGCGCATCACGATGGATCGTTCCCCTCTCCGTCAGTACGCCCCAGACCAGCGCCGAAACGCCTGCTTGGTAAGCCCGCTTGCTGTCGTTCAACATCGTTCGAATATCCGCTTCATTCATATGAAACGACTTGCTGTGCGGCCGAATCATCACATGCACAGGGATCGACACCGCCCGTGCTATCTGCGCCGCCAAGTCCATATCAGGCGTTAAGCCGCCCTCATGCAGATCGCGAACAAGCTCAATCCTGTCCGCTCCGCCTTCTTCCGCCAGTAAAGCGTCCTCCAAGGAGGTGGCAATCACTTCTAAGCGTACCATGCGTATCAAACCTGCCTTTCTATTGTGGATACGCGATATCCGAGCAGCCAATGCAGCTGCTTCACCGTCACCGCGTCCGGAACGAATCGCAGCACTCGATTGCGGATGCTCATCGCGAATGGATGCTGCATCTGGACCATCCGGGCCATGCGCCGGGACTGCCGCAGCACCCGGTTGGCGCGAGGCAGCCGGATCCCTTCGTACGCACGGTATGCCGCAGCAATGCCTGTCGCCGAGAGTTCCTCGGCTTCCTGAAGACATGCCGCCAGAACGAAAGCATCCTCCATCGCTTGGGCTCCTCCCTGTCCCAAGTTAGGCAGCATCGCATGCGCGGCATCTCCCAGCAGCACAACCCGGCTCCGGCTCCAATGATCCAGCGGCTCACAGTCATAAATATCATGCCTGAGAATCGAGGCTGAATCGGTCGCCCGCACAACCGCTTCTATGGGCTTCTGCCAGCCGCCGAACTGCTGAAGCACATAGTCCTTCCGATCCGGCACCGCCATCCCTTCCGGCGCATTGATCGCGGCGAACCAGAACACAAGCCCCTCTCCGAGCTGGGAAAACCCGAACCGCTTGCCGCTACCCCAGGATTCGAACCCGCCGCCAGCCTCCAGCGAGTACTCCGCATCCGTGAACGGCGTGACGCCGCGAAAAGCGGTATAACCCGAATAACGGAGCGGACGTATAGGGAACAATTCGCGCACAACGGCCGAATGGATGCCGTCCGCACCGATGAGGACGTCACCGGTCTCTGCCGTGCCGTCCTCGAATCGAGCTGTGATCCGATGCTCATCCTGGTCAACGGCAACCATCGTGCTTCGGAGATGCAATGCCGTTCCCGCTTGCAGGCGGCCGGCTAGTATCGCTTGAAGCTTGGCCCGATGAATCAAATAGCTGTAGGTTCCGTACAGTTCCGCTTGCCGCTTCACCGGAACCGCCGTGATCGGCCGGCCGTCCCATGTCCGGATGTCGGCTTGACCCACGCAAGCGCCGGCCTGCTTCACCTGCTCGGCCAAACCGAGTTCCTGCAGCACGTGGATCGCGTTGGCCGCTAGCACAATTCCCGCTCCTTGGCTGTCCAGCGAGCTTTTTTTCTCGAAAATAACCGTTTCCCAGCCATTTCTCTGCAGAAACAGCGCCGCCGTCAGTCCGCCAATGCCCGCTCCGACGATGAGCGCTTTCTTCCTTCCTGCTGTAACAAGCGCCATGACGGCCTCCTCATCCACCTTTTCCATCTACTTTACCATAATCCGGGAATGTCAAAAACTCCTTATTCCGCAGAACAAGGAGCTAAAGGGGGCCGAAAGAAGAATCCTTCGTTGCTATTAGTTGGCGACTTTCTCCTGCTGCACTTCCACAAGCTCCAGATTGGCAAAAAGAAGGCTCAATTTCTGCATTTTCTCGGTGGCGGCCAGCTTCGGCAGCGGCGGGCACATCGGCTTCCCTTGATAACAAACGATAAATAACATATTGATCACCTTTCCCTTCATAGCTTCGTAATGGGTGTTTCCTCATAATTCGACAGATTAAATGGTAGTTTCGCCAATATTCGATATGTATATGAAATAACTCACGCAAATATGCTAACAATTTCAACTTCGTTAACCTCCTATATAATTCGAAAGACCCCCTCTGAATAGAGGGGGTCTTCTCAATTAAACGATTGCTAATTCCGCTAGCTTGGCACGCACTTGGTCGACCAGCACTCTTGCGTCTTCCGGCCGGTTCACGACATCCACGCGGTCCATATCCACGATCAATACTTCCGAAGCCCGGTAATGATTCATCACCCAGTCGTCATACCCGGACCACAGCTGCTTGTAGTAGTCTACCAAGGATTGGTCCTGCTCGAAGCTGCGTCCCCGAAGTCCGATGCGGTACATGACCGTCTCGAACGACGCTTTCAAATACACCATCAGGTCCGGCGCTTTTTTGGGCAGCTCCGCAAGCTCGGCCATCATGTTATCCGCGAGCCCTTCATAGACGTCGAATTCCAATTGCGAGATTCGCCCTAATTCCCGGTTTACTTTGGCAAAATACCAATCCTCATAAATGCTTCTGTCCAGCACATTACGATTATGTACCAACGCTTGCTTAATTGCCTTGAATCTTGTATTCAGGAAGTGCAATTGAAGCAGAAACGGATACCGTTTCTTCTCAATCTCTTCCGGAGATGACGTGTAAAACAGCGGTAAAATCGGATTATCATCTACACTCTCATAGAATACGCTTGAATTGAGTTCTTTTCCAAGCAATGTGGATACAGATGTTTTACCGAGACCGATCATTCCCCCAACCACAATCACAGCCATTGACCCCTTTCCCCTTCTGCCCGATCATAATTTACCCACAGTCAATTCTTGCAAAGCTTTCCTATTATACAAGGAATTTATAGTCCTGCAAACCCTATTTTTTTTCCTTTATGATCCTTGTGAGGATTCGTTAGTTCTCGTGGTAAGTTCACCTTCGTTTTCGCTCAAATGAACGCTGATTCTCCTGTCCCTGTTTACAAAAATACAACTTTGATTGTACTTCGAGGAAAATGAAAACGCTAGAAAAAATGTTTTGGAGGTTTCCGTGATTGTTTATTTGTTCATACTGTCACTATAGTAAGCGCAACTTTACAAACTAATTAGACAGAGGTGTGAAGATGATTTACGGAACCAAACTACTTGATACAGATACAGAGCTTTTTATTGCAGCCCTGACCAAGACACCCGTTTATGTGTGGTCATTAGATCATATAGGCGTATATTATCAGGTGACTTCCGGGATTATTGTCAAATATACGCCTGATGAAGTACGTATTCACTGTGAACATGACACCTCTATTTCCCAGTGGTATTCCAGAGAATCCTACGAGTTCAGCATCAGCTTCTAACACAAATAAACCGCCTCCCCTCAGGGAAAGGCGGTTTTTTCATTATAACTGGCTAAACGCCGATCATTCCTTGCCCCGATTGGAGCACCGGCAGTAACACGTCGATCACGGTGCCTTCGCCTAAGCGGCTTTGGATCGTCATCGTCCCTTGATGAGCCTCCACGATTTTGAAGCACATCATCAGGCCGAGTCCTGTCCCTTTCTCCTTCGTCGTATAGAAGGGCTCGCCAAGCTGTTTCAGCCTGTCCTCCGGAATCCCGCAGCCGTTATCTTCCGTGCTTATTCGAATCCGATCGCTTCCCTGCATCGAAACGGTGATTCGGATGCGCCCTTCCTTCGGGATTGCTTCCATCGCATTTTTGACCAGATTAATGAACAACTGCTTCAGATGCATCTCCGAACAGAACAACTCCGGAATGTCGGACTCGAATTGCAGCTCCAGCCCCACATCGCACAGTACGGCTTGCGTTTCCAGCAGGGCCGTCACGGTCTGCAGAATGTCTCTCAAATCATTCTTCTTATAGTGAATAGCCTCAGGCTTGGCAATTACCAGAAATTCGCTCACGATGAAATTAATGCGATCCAATTCCGAAAGCATAATGTCAAAATAATGCTGCTTCCCTTTCACATCGCTTTGCAAGAGCTGAAGGAAGCCGCGGAGCGAAGTCAGCGGATTCCTGATCTCATGGGCAAGACCCGCAGCGAGCTGCCCCGCCACGGATAGCTTATCCGATTTGCGCAGCAATTCCTCCGTGCGCTTCCGCTCCGTGATATCTCTCGTGATGCCGGCGAACCCGATAATCTCGCCTTTCTCATTATTAATCGGCGTCTTCGTCACGCTGACGTGCACAATTTGGCCGTCTTTCCGCATCCGAACCGTCTCCAGCCCGGAAATTTGCTTGCCGGCCTTCAGCATTTCATACATCTCTTTGCGCTGTTCCTCCAGATCGTCCGGGTAGATCGGCAATCGTCTCCCCCGCAGCTCATCCTGCCGCCATCCGAAAATATGCTCGTAAGCAACGTTAACGGACACGACCCGGAATCGCAGATCCAGCACACAAATCGCGTCGGTCGTATTGGAGATGAACGATTCCAGCAGTTCCTTCGTCCCTCTCAGCTCCGTCTCCATCTGTTTGCGCTCCGTAATGTCCACACAAGAGCCGATCACTTCAACGACGCGTTCATTCTCAACAATCGGCCGCAGCGATGTCAGGTACGTAATTCCGCGGAAAGTCGACTCGTACATGACGTTCTCTTCGCCGCTCCATGCTCTGCGGTAGTAAGGCTCCATGTTGGCGGCAATCGGGTACGGCCATATTTCGTAGAGATCATTGCCAAGAATGTTCGCCGGCTTATATCCAAGCCGATACAGCAGCTCTCCGTCGCATAAGGTATGAATGAATTTCCCCTGCATATATCTGAACTTCATGGTCATGCCCTGCTGCCTGCGAACCGTATCGTGAAGATCCTGCTGCGCGATTCTTAATGACTCCCGGTCACGATTATGCTGCGTAATGTCCCTTGCAATGACATAGATGCCTTCGTTCATTCCGTCGACGATGATCGGCACATTTTTCAGACCAAGCTCAATCAAATCACCGTTCTTATGCTTCACTCGCAGCATATAGTTATCCGTCTGGGACACGATGCTTTCGACGATGTCTTCGGGATGATGTTCTTGCCGCCAGAACTCGTTGATCGACTTGCCGGTCATTTCCTCTTCCTTATAGCCCA
Organism: Bacillus sp. 3255; assembly: GCF_031456485.1. Lineage (NCBI taxonomy): Bacteria > Bacillati > Bacillota > Bacilli > Caryophanales > Bacillaceae > Bacillus > Bacillus sp. 3255. Next base: position 225,067 of record NZ_JAVDUS010000013.1, on the reverse strand, counting down.
ATATTCGCTCCATAGCCGGGTTCAAGCTCTTGATCGTTCCGACCAAATCGCAGGTGAGAATCCCTGCCGGATTGTGCTCGATCAGCGACTTATACCGCTGTTCGCTCTCCGCGAGCTTCCGCTGCATATCCGATTGCTGAGCGAGCAGACTCATTTGTGCTAAAAAGTATAAAGGTTCATTATGCGTATCTCGAATGAGCGCGATGACTAGTTCAGCTCGGGCAAGCTGCCCGTCTTTACGCGCCAAGTCTAGTTCTAGCTGGCAGGAACTCCCCTCACCGGCGACAAGCCGGCCGAACCGGGCTTGGAGCTTCTCCGCCCCATCCTGCAAGAAAATCGAATGCATCTCCCGACCCGCGAGTTCATCTGCCGGGAACCCAATCAAGCCGCTTAATCGTTCGTTGACTTTTAACCACAGACCGTTGAGCGAAATAATAGCCATGCCAATCGTTGTGAATTCGAAGACAGCGGCAAACGACGGCTCGGTACTTGCAAGCAGCCCCTGAATATTGTCAGGATCTGCACGGTTAGCATCCACCGGATTATTGAACCTATTCATCGTTTATCTCCTATCATGTATAAGCGTTAGAAGGCTCCATCACCGTTAATTTTGAATTCGACGACTTGCAGATTATTCCTGCTATAGGAACTGTTGGGTCTTAAATTGTTCGCGAAATGTGCCCTTGGCGCTGTCTGGGTATGATAAAATGTAACTATGCTCACGAATTTCTATTGAAGGAGGAGACTTCGTTGCCAAACATCTGGACTCATCTCATCTTCGGGCAAGAATTAATGAAGCAGCTGGGCCACGCTCATATGCTCAACGATAAGCAGCTGCGCAATGCTTTCTCGCTTGGCTGTCAAGGACCCGACTTCTTGTTCTATCACAATTTCCTGCCGTGGAAAAAAAATAAAACCTTGAACCAGTTAGGCTCTCTGATGCATTCGCGGCATTGCGGACCGTTCCTGGAGGAGTTGCTTCGCCAAGTACATGGCAGGGGGGTGTATAATCCGGCTGTCGTTTATGTGCTTGGATTTCTCACCCATCATATATTGGATCGCAATATGCACCCTTATGTGTTCTATAAATCCGGCTTCAAGAAATGGCACCATCAGCGGTTCGAAATCATCATGGACACGCTCATCGCCGAGCGCAAGCTTGGCGTCCAAACGTGGAAAACCCCGGTTTGGAAAGAAATTTATGTCGGCGAGCAACTGCCTCTCGGCGTAGCGCCGGCACTCATTCAAGCTGCTGCACGGTATTATCCTGACCTAACCGCGGGCATCAAGGAACAAGATTGGAACGACGCGTACCGCGATATGATCCAAGCACAGCGGCTGTTCCACGACCCCAAGGGTATGAAGCGTGTATTAACCTTCGGTAAAATAGCCCCTCTCGTCTATGCCAGACGCGTGGCTCCGCTCGATTATTTGAACGAAGCCAACACCGTATGGAATTGTCCGACATCCCTGGATGAAACCTACACGTACAGCGTATGGGATTTATGGGATATCGCCATGAAGGACGGCGAATCCGTCGTTCAAGCGGCGATTCAAGTGCTGCAGCGGGGTTCCGAGGCCGATGCCGTCGCGCTGCACGATACGCTAGGCAACCGCTCCTACGAAACAGGCAAAGATTGCGACAGCGGCCTGCGAATCACACATGTTCAGCCGATGATTTAGAGCTTCTTATCGTCGATCTGATCCAGCCAACCCTCGATCTCGCCGATGACCGAAGCTACGCAGCCATCTTCGAATGGCGAGATCAGGTCCGCTACCTGAACGAGCTCGGTGAAGCTCAGACTTCCGCCTTGCCGGCAAAGCCGCAAGTAATCCTGCCAAGCCAGTTCCGAATCTTCATTAGCCCGCTTCCAGAACTGAAACGCACATACTTGCGCGAGCGTGTAGTCGATGTAATAGAACGGGCTTTTGTAAATATGCGGCTGCTGCTGCCAGAAGCCACCTCTTTCCAAATAGTCGTTATCCTCATACACGCGGTGCGGCAAATATTTGCGCTCAATCTCGCGCCACACAAGCTTGCGCTCAGCCGGCGTCAGCTCCGGCTGCTCGTAGACCCGGTGCTGGAATTCGTCCACCGCGACGCCGTAAGGAATGAACAAGAGCGACTCGCTCAAATGCTTGAACTTATATTTATCCGTTTCTTCCTTGAAGAACAGGGACATCCATGGCCACGCCAGAAATTCCATACTCATGGAGTGAATTTCGCAAGCTTCCAGAGTTGGAAACACATACTCCGGCACCTTGAATTCCCGGGAGCTGTAACCCTGGAATGCATGGCCGACTTCATGCGTCAACACATCGATGTCGCCGGAAGTACCGTTAAAGTTAGAGAAGATGAATGGCGCTTGATATGTACTGATGTAAGAGCAATAACCGCCTACGCGCTTCCCTTTCTTCGCCACGAGATCCATCAATCCATTGTCCTGCATGAATGTGAAAAATTCATCCGTTTCCGGCGAAAGCTCCGCATACATCTTGGCTGCCTGCTCCACGATCCAGTCGGCATCGCCTTGCGGCGTTGCATTCCCTGACGGGAAGCCGAACTTGTCATCGTAATAATGCAGCGCCTCTACGCCGATCCGCGCTTTCTGACGTTCCTTCAGTTTCGAGGCTGCAGGCACAATGTGCTCCAGCACCTGGTTGCGGAATGCCTCCACATCCTTGGCCGTATAATCGGAACGGTTCATCCGGGCGTAAGCCAGTTCCACGAAGTTGTTATAGCCCAATTTCTTCGCGATGGCCGTGCGAATATGCACAAGCTGATCATACAGTTCGTCCAGCTTTGCTTCATGTTCGATAAAAAAGCTATATTTTACATCATTCGATTCCTTGCGGACATTTCGGTCTGTGGACAATTGAAAAGGCACAAGCTGCGATAAGTTTCGCTCCTCCCCTGCATACACGAGCTTAGCCGAAGCCAGAAGCTTCGAGTATTCGCTCGCCAGCTTATTCTCCTGCACCAAATCGTCGACGATATCCGGTGAGAACGTTTTGAGCGAGAGCGAGGCAATTCGGAACAACTGCTTGCCCCATTTCGTTTCCAGGTCCTCCCGGAAGGCGGAACCGATTAGAGCTCTATAGAAATCCGTGATCAAGCCCTGATATAACGGCTCAATTTCGTCAAAAAACTCCTGCTCGGCCTTATAAAACTCATCTGTCGTATCTACGCTGTGCCGAATGCGGGCAATGGCTTCCATCGACTCCAAGCCGCTGCGCAGCCCCACGATCGCTTCCATGCTGTTATCCTGACTGGCAAAAGAATCGGCTTCCTTAAACCGCTCCAGCAGCTCTTTGAATTTCACTTCAAAAACGCTGAAATCCGGTCTTTCATAGGTAAAGTCTTGAAATTTCATGGACTTCTCTCCTTTGCGAAATGTTCAAACACATGGCGATGAAGTATGAAAACATTGTCCCTCTTCATTATCCATGCTCAAGATGGTAATGCCAATTGTTTTTTCATCCGAATTTGACGTGCTGCCTGTCTGAATCCTCTTGTTCGAGCTCCGTATGCGACAAATTCGGGATTTGCCAATCGATTCCCGGACTTCCCAGTTGGTCGAGCAGCGCGTTCACCTGGGAGAATGGCTTGCTGCCAAAGAAGCCTCTATACGCGGACAAAGGGCTCGGATGAACGGATTTAATCACGTAATGACGCCCTTCATCAATCCATTTCAGCTTAGCCTGCGCATGGCTCCCCCACAGTACAAAAATAACGGGCTCCTCCCGTTCATTCAGTATGCGAATGACACGGTCCGTGAATCGCTCCCAGCCTTTTCCTTTGTGGGAGTTCGGCGTATCTTCCCGTACCGTCAGTACCGTGTTCAACAGCAGCACACCCTGTTCCGCCCATTTGACCAAATAACCGTTATCAGGTATGCGGCAGCCGAGGTCAGTCTGCAGTTCCTTGTACATATTGTGCAAGGAAGGCGGCGTCGCCACGCCTGGTTGTACCGAAAAGCTGAGGCCATGAGCTTGTCCCTTCCCGTGGTAGGGGTCCTGGCCCAGGATAACGACTTTCGTTGCGGCATAGGAAGTCAATCGCAGTGCATTGAAAACCTCTTCCCGCTGAGGATAGACCGTCTGGGTACGGTATTCGTCTTCAAGAAATTCACATAACGATTTGTAATATGGCTCCTCCCATTCGGCGGCCAGCAGGTTTCCCCAATCATTGTTTAATTCGAGCACGCAGCGTCCTCCTTTACTCGATTTCTGTGCCGAGTTCTCCCGTATCCACATTTCTTAGAACGATACGCCCGTCTGCAGCGGTCCCGTCAGTTAGAACCAGCTTCAGCTTCGCCGTTTTCCCTTTATTCACCAGCGCCTGCACTTGCGCATCGGTTAAATTTCGCCCGAAGCTTTCTTTCCATATGACGAATTTGCAGCCTTCTTTGTAATGCGAGCAGCCATATCCTTTGCGTCCCATAAACAGCGAACCGCCGCAGCCCGGTCTTGGGCATGCTGCAAGGAATGCGCCGGCTCCATCCGCCGGCTTCGCCGAAGGCGCCGGCTTCGCCGCCGTTTTCGTTCGGGTCCCGCCCGAAGTCGAGGCCGAGCTCGAGCGCGTTCGTTTGCCCGTTCCGGCTGATGGCGTTTCGCCTTCAAAGGCTGTTTTGGCCGCTCTCGGCTGAACGCGGACCTTATCGACGATAAGCGTTGCGAACCGCTTCACGTTATGCATGAACTGCTCGTCCGATGCGGTGCCGCGGGAGATTTCGTTCAGTCGGCGCTCCCATTGGCCCGTCATTTCCGGCGAAGTAAGCAGCTCGATCCCTGCACCGCGAATGAGCTCGACCGCCATTCTGCCCTTCTGCGTAAGGACGATCTTCTTGCCCTGCATCTCGATGTAGCCGACTTTCTTCAGCCGTTCGATCGTCGCTGCCCGTGTAGCCGGCGTGCCGAGACCGGAGTCCTTCATCGCATCGCGCAGCTCCTCGTCCTCAATCTGCTTGCCCGCACTTTCCATTGCTTTGAGCAGAGTTCCTTCATTGAAATGTTTGGGCGGCTGCGTATCCTTTTCTTTCACCACCGCATCGTGGCAGAGCACCTCTCCCTGCGGATCAACGGAGAACGGCTCGCTGACCTCGACCTCTTCGTCTTCTTCCTCTTCTTTCTCTTTCCCCTTCGATTTCGGCTTCTCTTTCTTCTGATCGGCGTAAATCACTTTCCACCCGAGGTGGAGCAGCTCTTTGACCGTTGTCTTGAACATTTCCTGCTCAACCTCGGTCATCACCGTATGTACCTTATATTCAGCCGGCGGGTAGAACTGCGACAGGAACCGTCTGACGATTAGATCATACAGCTTCTGCTCGTCCGGACTCAGCCCTGAAGCTTTCTTATTCGTCGGCAGAATCGCATGGTGATCTTCGACCTTTGCAGGATTGCAGATGCTTTTGTTATTTTTGTGCACCAGATTACGGTTAGCTCCCTGCACGAGGTCATGGTAGGCCGTTCCCTGCAATGCGGATAGAGCTTTATGCATTTCCGGTATATTCTGTTCTGTAACATAGTTCGAGTTCGTTCTTGGATATGAAATGACCTTATGCTTCTCATAAAGCGCTTGAGCCGTATCAAGCGTCTTCTTCGCCGAGAAGGCATATTTGCCGTTCGCCTCGCGCTGGAGCAGCGTCAAATCGTACAGTTTGAACGGGTACTCCTTCGTTTCCTTCACTTCGTAAGAAATAATGCGTGCCGGCTTCCCTTTCACCTTGAGGGCCAATGCATCGACTTTGTCCTTCTCCGTCAGCCGCTCCCCTTGCCACATGCCGCGATACGTCGTATCCCCCTGCGAGAAATGGCCCTCCAACTCGTAAAATTTGAGCGAAGAGAAAGCTTCAATCTGTTTCTGCCGGTCGTAGATAAGCGCCAGCACCGGTGTCTGTACGCGGCCAACGGACAGCAGCACGTTATGCTTCGTCGTAAAAGCGCGCGACCCGTTCATGCCGATCAGCCAATCGGCTTCGCTGCGGGAACGCGCGGCGCGGGTTAAATTCTCATACTCCGATCCGTCCTTCAACGTTGCGAAGCCGTGCCGGATCGTCTCCGACGTCAGATCGGAGATCCACAATCGCTTCACGGGATGCCGAAGTCCCAGATGCCGCTGAATCAGCGAGAAAATATGCTGTCCCTCGCGCCCGGCATCGCAAGCATTGACGAGCAAGCTGCACCGCTTGGCTAGTTCATCAATCACTTTCAGCTGGTCGTAAGTCCGCGGATTCGGAATCAGCTTGAATTCGTCGGGAATAATCGGGAGATGGCTGATGTTCCATTTCTTATATTTCTCATCGTATTGATCAGGTTCTGCCAACTCAATTAGATGCCCGATGGCCCAGGTGATAATATACTGTTCACCCTCCAGGTAGGACCTCATGTTTTTGGCTTTAGGCTCTATTGCGGCGGCTATATTTCGCCCCATGTCCGGTTTTTCCGCAATAATTAATGTCTTCAAAAGAGAATCTCTCCTTAATCATGCTACTTGCTTGGTTCACTCTATCGACTCAGTGTATCCCACTTTATACATGGCTGCAATACGACAAAGGTCGAATTTATGAATTCTTCTGTTCTGCTAATATAACCTCTCTAACTCGATGAAGAAATCCTTTATTCCCTATATTCAATACCTGTAACCCTCCATAAATGGTTCTTGGAGGGTTACAGGTACGATCATTTCATCAGGTATTTCGCATATCGCAGCGGCGTTTCATAGGTTTGATAAAACGTTCTCCGCATGTTCGCCTTCTTGAACGAATACCGTTGATCTCTCCCGTTCACCTCGATCAGCTTGACGTTCCCGTTCTGGTCGACGCCAACGTCAAGACCCAGATCAGCCAAGTGCGGCAAATGATTGCTGAGATGCTTGGCAATCGCCAGCGTTGCCTGATGCAGTTCATGCTTCACCTGTTCAGGATCCAAGCCGCTAGCCTTGAATAGCTCCTCGCTCCGTTTCACCGAGCCGCCTTTGGCTACATTGGTCACATGACGGCCCGAAGCGGCGACTTTGCCGACGATCCCCGTAATTTGCCATTGTCCGTGTTCACCGCGTTGTACGGAAACCCGTAAATCATACGGCCTGCCTCGGTAAGTGGCCAACGGGATCGCTTCTTGAATCATGTATGTCTTCTTCCGAACGGCCTTGCCGACATAGGCAACAGCCTGCTTACGGGAAACAAGCTTGGGCCTCCGGAATATGCCGTACATTTTCCAAGCTCCGCTCACATGCCTTGAAATCTTGATAATGCCATTGCCGACACTGCTATTCGTCGGCTTGATAAAAAGCGATGCATGTTTGCTCATGGCATTCTCCAAGCGTCTGCGCGAGTATTTCACCGATTCGGGTAAATATTTGCTAAGGGAAGCATGGCCTAAAACCAGCTTATGAATGAGATGTTTATCGTAGCGGTTCTGCCGGTTAAACACGTTGCTTGAGTGGGAGAGCAGCTTTAATTTCCTTTTCAGATAAGGAGTTAGCGTGATTGCACGGTTATGCGTCACTTTGGGGATGGCCCGGCGAATGAGTTTATATTTTTTACGTTTGTAGGAGTAACCGAGGGCCCATTTACCATTCACATAGTGCAAACACATATAGAATGGCTTCAATCCGAGCATTCTGCCTGCCTTGTCATAAAGCGCCAAACGTTCATTGCCTGTTCTCCCTCGCGGAATGCCTTTATAAGTTTTCAGGTCCAGTAAGACCCCCACCGTCCTTGGCACGTCTACCACCACCATCCGGAAATAATAACTATGCCAGTGTATGTCCCTATAACGTCCCCAAACACGGTAAATACCTAAGGTGTAATGAAAGTCGGGCAGGAATTATTTGACATTCGTCGAATTGGATAGGAGTAGGAAAAATGAGGAGGGTGTATATGGCTAAGCGTGTACAGCTGCTGATTGGTACCAATAAAGGCGTTTTTATTTATTCCTCTACGATAGAAAGACGGAACTGGTCTCTGCGAGGCCCATTTCTGCCGGGCTGGGAGGCCTACAGCGTACTGGGCGATTCAAGAAACGGCAATAAGCTATATGCGGGAACCTCACATGCCGCTTACGGCGCAACGATTCGAATGTCGGATAACGACGGCGAGACATGGACACAAATCGCGGAAGGTCCTGCCTATTCTCCTGAAAGCGGTTTCTCATTAAATCGCATTTGGCAGCTCGTGCCGGGCCATGCCTCAGAACCTGAGACGCTCTTCGCAGGGACCGAGGAAGCGGGCATTTTCGTCAGCCGCGATAGCGGACAGTCTTGGCAGGAGCTCGATGCGCTGACCAAGCACCCTACTCGGCCGGACTGGTTTCCCGGCGCAGGCGGCATGTGCTTGCACACGATTCTCATCGACCCTCGCGATGCGAAGCGGATGTGGGTCGGGATTTCCGCTGTCGGCGTGTTCCGAACGTTGGATGGCGGACTAAGCTGGAAGCCTAGTAATAACGGCTTGAATCGCGTTCCGACCGGTCAGCCCGATGAACGTGTCGGCTTCTGCGTGCACAAGATGGTGCTCGACCCGAGTAACCCGGATATTTTGTATATGCAAGAGCATAGCGGCGTTTTTAAATCGGTTGATGGCGGAGATACATGGATTCCGATTGAAGCGGGCCTAACGCTGCGTGAAGGCGATATGCCTTTCGGCTTCCCCATCGCGGTTTCGGCAACCGGCGATCTGTTCCTGATTCCGCTCGAAAGCAGTGAACAGCGCTCCATGCGGGATGGCAAGCTGATCGTATACCGCATGGCACCTGGCGAATCCGCCTGGCAGCCCATCGGCGACGTGCTGCCGGAAGAAGAGCGCCACGTCAGCGTACTGCGCGATGCGATGTGCGTGGACGGCTTGGACCCGTACGGGCTTTACTTCGGGACCACGTCGGGCGAAGTATACTGTTCGCTGAACCGCGGCGAAAGCTGGGAGCGTTTGCCCGGACAATTCTCCCGAATCTTGACGGTGAAGCCGTTTATTACGGAGGACTAGCATGGTCATAGCCGTCAGCATCCCTTCCCTGCTGCGCGACTGCACGGGAGGGCGCGTGAACTTTGAATTGGAGGCGCGAACGCTGCAGGAGGCGCTGGATCAATTGACAGCAAGCTACCCGCAGTTGCGCGTACATCTTTGGAGCGAGTCCGGCCAAGTCCGCAAGCATGTCCTGCTCTACTATAATGACACGAATATCGCATGGCTGAACGACTTCGACATCCAGCTGCAGCCTGGGGACAAGCTGACGGTTTTCCAAGCGGTTTCGGGCGGTTAGCCGCGGCATCAAGAAGCTTCATGGTCCTGCTCTATACTTTGCTGTCATAGTAATGATGCATGGCCTGAATCGTGGCACCCAACTCAATGATGCCGTAGGAATAACGGGGCTGGCGGCGCTTGTCCGTAGGCGAACCCGGATTAAACATCAGCATCCCTTCCACGCTCTGCTGATAAGGAATATGCGAATGCCCGAAGATGACGATATCCGGCAATTCTTCCCGGAACGCTTCACGGGCTCTTTCCTCTGTCGTCTTGCGGAAGCCGTCGCCATGAATGAGCCCGATGCGGTATCCGCCGGCCGTCACAATCTTCTTCCTGCCGAACCGCTCGACGATTTCCGGACCGTCATTATTGCCGGCGACGGCCTCGCACGGCGCGATCTCCTCGACCAAATCGACGACATGTTCGCTCACCCAGTCTCCCGCATGAAGAATCAGCTCGACGCCTTGCAGGCCTGCAAGAAGCGCATCCGGCAGCTTCTGCGCCCGCGCCGACAAGTGTGTATCAGCGATAATACCAATTCGCATAAGCATTGCTCCTTTCTCTGTATCTTTCGATTTTCTCATGAACCGTTTGCGAGTGCAAACGATGCAAACAACCGATCCGCAAATTCGATGTTTGCATCTCAGTTTGATACAATAAGGGCTGAAGTTAATGCCAAGGGGGACCAACAACCATGAAAGATCCCATCGTCATACAGAACAAACTGCGAGAAGCTATGGGGCATCTCGAGAAAAGGTTCATGGAACGGGAAGAACTTATCCGCGTTCTGCTCCTCGCCATCATGAGCGGCGAACATGTCCTCTTGGTGGGACCTCCCGGCTCGGCGAAATCACAGCTGGCCCGCGCGGCAGCGGATCTATTCGGCAATGAGCCGTATTACGATTATTTATTGACCCGGTTCACAACGCCGGATGAACTGTTCGGCCCTGTTTCTCTTCAGAAATTAAAACAAGACGAATACAGCCGATTGACGGAGGGTTACTTACCCAGCGCCCGCTTCGCTTTCCTGGATGAAATTTTCAAGGCGAATAGCGCTATTCTGAACTCGCTCCTATCGATTCTGAATGAGCGCGTGTTCTTCAACGGACGGCAAAAACAGCCCTCTCCGCTGCTGTTTTTGATGGCGGCCTCCAACGAGCTGCCTGAGGATAACGAGCAGCTTGCCGCGTTGTACGACCGTTTTTTATTCCGGTTCGAAGTTGAGTATGTGAAGCAAATTGCCAGCTTCGAGCTGATGTTTCAAGCGCCGAATACGCCTGTGCCCGCCATATTGTCGACGGAGCATATTCGCCAGTTAAACAATCAGGCGGCGGACGTCCAGCTGCCGGACGCTCTGGTCTACATGTTGTTTCAGCTGAAAACGGCATTGCAGGAGAAGGACTATGTGCTGTCCGACAGACGCTGGCATAAAATCGGACATGTATGGAAAATCTCTGCAGCCATTCACGGCCGCAGCAGTGTCAACGTTTGGGACACCGTCGTCACCCCTCATATGCTGTGGGATTTCCCTGAGGATTTGACAGAGGTGAGAACGATTTTTGATACGCTGTTCCAAGACATGCTCAAACGCGAAATGGAGCAAGAGCTGCCTCTGCAGATGTACAATTTAACGGTGAAAAAGTGGCTGGATAAAGAGGACGAGCTCCACGCTTTTCAATTCAAAAAAGAGATTGGCGGCGCACTTCACAAAGATGCGGCAGAGCGGCTGAAGCAAAGCCTGGAGGATTGCCGTTCCGAGCTGGAGGACACCGCCCGCAGCTTGCGCGGCAGATTGATCTCCTGGCAGGAAAAGGAGAAAAAATTGCCGGAATGGATTGCCTCGCAATCGATCTTTCTGCAGCATTCCGAACAATATGCCGTCAAGTTCACTCATCTGCGAATCCAAGGAGAGCGTATCCTGCAATCCGTTCAAGGACTGTACCGCACCTTGTTCGACCGTGAAATTCCGGGAATCGCGTACGACTATACTCTCTAAGAGGTACTTCAGCTATGATCATTCGCTGCACCCGGGTCGACCGGTATGTGTTTGAGGGCTATGTCCATTCTTCACGCGTCGCACAGGAATGGATGCGCGAAGCGGTGCGGCAAGCCCCTTGGTTTACACTTGAGCTGTTCGCCGATTTCTTCATGTGCTTCTATTTGCCGAAGCCGGAGATCGACGGGACGGCTCCCGAAACGCCCTTCCACCGCTGGATGGTACTGACATTGACCAGGCAGTACTTCTACGTCTCCATTCACCCTCGAACGATCGGCCAGGTGAACGCCTCGTTCAAGACGGCCCTGAAAGCACTGATGTGGCTGACGGAATCGTACGAGAAAGAAGTGAAGAAAAGGCAGAAGGAACAGCAGCAGATGGGCATCGGCTTGGAGAGAAAACAGCAGATGAGCGGACAGGAGGAGCAAAGCGTCAGCGAGCGGCTCACCGACAAGCAGATCGAGAAGCTGCGGCTCGTCGGCTATACGCTGCAGCAGGGCAAGCGGACTGTCGAGGACAAGCAGGAGGCTGCCGATTCTCGTCCGCTCGTCGCCGAAGAGATCCGTTCGCTGAAGCAGCGGATCTCCGAACTTCAGAGCGAGATGCGCACGGAGTTTATGAAGCGCGACAAGCTGAAAGCGAAGCTCCGCAAGGCGGAGGACGAGCTCAATCGCCGGCAGCGGCAGCTGGACCGCATGAGCGCGAGGGATCTCGCCGCGATGAAGGAGCTGGAGGACGAGCTTGGCGACTGGCTGGGCCGCTCCTTGAAGGAGACGCTGTCCCTCGAAGAGGCGGACAGCTTCAACGTGCACGAGCTCGTGCAGGCGAGCCAGCGTCTTGCGAACCGGCGCTGGGGCAGTGAGCTGGGGAAGCTGCGGCGGCAGACGTTCGAGCATTACGTGCAATGGATCGAGAAGCTGAAGCGCAGCAAAGATCTGGTCGCCTTCCTGCAGGAAGTGGGCCGCAATGTCCACCACCTGCGGGTGGCGCGCAAAAAGCTGCGCACGCCCTACGTGCCCGAAGCCTACGACGATCTGCGCCACTCCGGCGACATCGCGCATTTGCTCCCGAGCGAAGCCAGCTTGCTGGCCGATGAAGATTTCGAGCCGTATTTCCTCGTCAAATGGATGGAAAACAAGCTGATGACATACAACTACACCGGCTCCACCCCGGAGCCTCAGAAGGGTCCCGTCATCTGCATGCTCGACACGTCCCACTCCATGCGCGGCAGCAAGCTGCGGCTGGCGCAATTGTTCACCGCAACGTTCGCCTCCTTCTCCCTCCTGGAACGCCGGGATTTCGTCCTGCTCCTGTTCGGAGCCAAAGGCGAGCTGGTCGAACACGTGCTGTCCTACAAGCGTCCGGACTGGGACCGGTTCTACGGGCTCGCCCAGCTTGCCTTCGGCGGCGGTACGAACTTCGACGCGCCGCTTGGCCGGGGGATGGACATCGTCCAGCACCAGCCGCAGTTTCACGATGCCGACTTCGTGATGGTCACGGATGGCGTCGGTCAGATCTCCAAAGCGACGCTTGGCAAGCTCGCCGCGCTTGGCCAGAAGAAGCAGCTGCGGCTTCATTCCCTCATCATCGGCTCCGCGAGGCAGCATCTCGTCCAGAAATACGAGATACTCGGCGTCTCGCATCAGGTGCGCTTCGCCACCGCATGGGATATGCAAGATCCCGTCAAGGACGAGCTGCTGCTGAATGTGTTTGCAAAGCATTAATAATGCTGCAGCTTCGCCTCTTATGCAGCACGGAAAGAGGGACCAGCACCTTTTGGTGGTGGTCCCTGTTCGTGGCTGGGGCTTTTTCGGCGGCCGGAGGCCATTTGGCAGCAGGGTCTCTAAGAGCAGCCGGAGCTCCTAGAGCGGCAAGACTACTGGCAGCCAGGTCACCTAATGGCGGTCGGACCCCCATTCGGCGACTGGAGCCCTATTGGGCGGTCACCCCCCATTCCGTGGCCGGAGCTCATTTGGCGGTCAGCCCCCCATTCGGCGGCCGGACTTGCTAGAATTCCGAATCGCCGCGCAGGCAACCAACCGATAAATGGAAAAACTCCTGTTATTCCGCTAACCAAGTAGCTTGCTCTATTGGATAACTGGAATACATCCCGTTAAATCTACGATAAATGACCAAATGGCGGCCATTCCTCCATGATTAGCAGGATATTTTCCAGTTATGACGCCGGATGAGGCTAGTTATCGCGAAATTAACAGGAGAAATTCCAGTTACGCTCCTTCTAAGCCATGCTCGGCAACGGCCAGCACAGACCGCTCCCGCTTAGCCAGTGCTGCTCCGGCCAGCACGGTCTCCCGCCGAGCCATGCTCAACTCCTGCCCGCACGAACCGCCCGCTTAGCCATGCTCATCCCCAGCTCACGCGGACCACTACCACTCACCAACCCTCAAAGTTCACGGTTGTTTTTCCCGCAATTAAAAAGGTATTATAGGAAATAACTAGAATTGATAATCATCCAACAGTTAAGGGCGGTGAACCCGTAACCATGGGCTTACATACCTATGTGAACAAAAGCTCTTCATCAGAACGTTCGCACAAGCAAGCACCGGCAGGCAGCACATCCGATCGCATCTCCTCGTTCTCTCCGAACGGCATCGCTCAGCTCCAAAGAACGATAGGCAACCGTGCGGTCGCCCAGATGTTTCAATCCCAGTCCGCGCCGGTTCAGCGCAAAGCAAATAACACCGGCATGCCGGATCATTTGAAGACCGGCGTTGAGAGTCTTTCCGGGATGTCGATGGACGCCGTGAAAGTGCACTATAACTCGGACAAGCCTGCCCAAGTGCAGGCGCTGGCGTATGCACAAGGCAATGATATCCATGTAGGTCCGGGACAGGAGGAACATCTGCCGCATGAGGCCTGGCACGTCGTGCAGCAGCAGCAAGGAAGAGTACGCCCAACCGGGGAGACGGCGCTTGGCTCTTTGAATGACGATCAAGGATTGGAATCGGAAGCGGATGAAATGGGAGCCAAAGCAGCCGATCTAGGCGGAGCAAGCTTGCAAATGAAGGCTGCCCTCCAGACTGGCGAGACGGACTCGGGCTCATCTGCGGGAACGATTCAGAAAGTGGATGCGACGCTTTTCGACGGATTGGATCCCGATAATCCAAGTACCTACGATGTCGGCGGCGGACACTCTTACGCGGACCACGGGGCGCATACGACAGAGGAACAGCAGAGAGAACGGTTAAAAAGCGGAACTGCGCCATCCGGCCGCGTCAGTAAGGTGCCGCCTGGCAAAGCCGCATCGAAATTCGTTTCGGACGACAAGCACAAAGAAGCGTTTCAAACAGCCTATTCCGCACTGGTATCCAAAAATGCGCCGAAGAAAAATCTGGTGGGCATGGGCAGCGTCATAGACGTAGCAGGCGCCGGGGTCGGCTACCTTCGTGACGGTACCGAAGTGGAATGCGACAAGGTACAGCTGGACATTCAACCGTCCGGCGGCAAATTGAAAGTCAATACGATGTTTCCAGTTAGTTAGGAGGAAGCCGCATGCACGCTTTGGACAATAATCGACTGCTCCTTCTTCTACGAGAGTTGGGAGCCAAATTAACGGGCACCCCCCCTTCCACGAAGCAAAATCTATCTTTCGAAGAGCTGATCGTCAATAACGAGCTTGAAGATAACGAAGCTATCCCCACTTGGCTCATGGAGCTGCTATCGAAAGTAAACGCGGGAGAAATCACCGGGGTATGGATTGATTTCACGCGTGATGCAGGCGATGATACGCATGTATTCACTTTCATACGCGAGCTGAACGAAGCGCTGCCTATCCAGTATGAAAACAACGAAGAAAGCTGGCTGTTGACATGGCCTCAGCTGAATCTGGAAGTTTGCATCTCCTTCGAAGGATCGTGCTACAAAATTAGCCGCATCGGCGACACCTGGGATATCGAGGAATAAAAAGACGTCTTGGCCCCATACTGCAATCTCTCGATTGACGTCACCCGTACATATGCACAAATAACCAAAGGCTCTTTTTCAATTGAAAAAGAGCCTCTTTACGGTCCTATCCGCTACCCTTCCAGCGCTTCTCCAGATCTTGGCTGCCTGACATCGACAGCCTTCCGCTTCGCGATCAGGAGCGTCAGGAAACCGCTTAGCAGCGTCAAGACCGCCAACGACACGAGGTAGGGCGAGATACCCAGCCAATCCAGACATGCGCCGGTTGCCAGCAACGCAACTTGAAACATCACGCGGTCCAGCATCCCGCGGAACGAGAAGAAGCGTCCCTGCACATCGCCTGGCACTTTAATTTGAAAGAGTGTAGAAATCATAGGGAAGAAAAACGCGACAGCGCAGCCAAAGATGACGAATGACCCAAGAACGGCATAGCTGCTCTCACTGAAGGACATGCCGGCGAATGCGATGGCAAATAATACCATGAATAACGTAGAACTAGTGACCAGGTTCCGCTTGCCGATCAATCGTTTGGCGAATAAGCCGGCAACCAGAATGCTGGTGCCTTCAAGCGAATAAATCCAGCCCATCAGTTCAGGCTTGTTTTGAATCTCGCTGAACTTCAGCACAAGCAAATTAAAACCGCCGAGAAATAACGTAATAACCCCGCTATTCAGAAGCGCAATGAGAATGGACGGCTCCTGGCGAATGAGCGGGAACAGTTCTGTGAAGCGAATTTTCTCCTTATTGCGGACATTTCCGGAGCTTGCCGTTGCTGCAGAGGGAATCTTCAACTGTGTGATCAACACGACAAGAATCATGTAGAAAACGAGCGATAACGCATATACGGTGTACAGATTCATAACGGAAACGAGAATTCCCGCCACAGCCGTACCTCCGATTCGCGCTAAAGTCATGACGTTAAAATTCACGCTGTTAGCTTTCAGCAGCTCGGAAGCAGCCACGACAGAAGGCAATGCCGCTTGCACGGTAGGCATATACACGGTAGCCGCCAGCTGCATGATGACGACGGACAGCAGCATGATCGCAACGGATTCATAATGCAGCGCAGCGAACATGGTCAGCGGTGCCAGACAGCGGAATAAGCCTGACAACAGCAATATTTTCTTCTTATCATAGCGGTCGGCCCAAACGCCGGCTTGCGGCGAAATGAGCACGCCTAAAAATAATCCGCACATTAAGATCAAGCTTTTGCCTAGATCAGAAGGAACATGGCTTTGCATAAATTGCAAGTTGGCGATAATACTGGTCCATAGCCCTGCGCCTTGGATAGCTTCGCCTATCATCATGTACACAAAAGTTCGGTTTCGAAGCAATGAAGGATTCATCTTTCATCTCCAGTCTTTTTACTCAGCATTCATCCATTATAGCACATACGTTCGCAGTCGACTATTCTTTCCCTCGCAAAAAAACGAAAAAGCAGCTGCCTTTGCAGCCGCCCTCCAATATCTTATTCTTATATCCACAACAGTTCGCTTATGCTTGCATCAAATGTTTGATCGTCTTCAGCGGTACGCCCGTCTGATGATATACCTCAATCAAGGTCGCTCGCGGATGATGGCGAACAAAGTCTTTCACTTTATGCGACTCGGCCAAAAACTGCTGAGAGCATGTTATGCACAGTTTCTCATATTGGGACACGAATACGATTCCACATGTTTCACAGTTACGAAGCGACATTGCCGGGTTACCCTCCAGTGACCGAATCTTGTACGTTATTGCTTACACCATAAGATTCGATCTCTTTCGTCATTATGCGGGGGTAGCAGGCCGAAAGTCATAGGAATGAATTATGAATTTCGACGAGATCGCCCTTTTTCAGTTCGCCGGGACGCTCCACATAGGCTACGATCCCCCTGCTCTTCCAGGCCGCCTTAACGAACCGCTGAGTTAAACTTCTGTCTCCGTAATGATCGGCGATCATTTTGCCCGGTCCGGTACAAGGCTCATTCTCTCCTTCGCAGACCAGACCGCCGCCGCTTGGGAGCATCATCCGGATACCCATCGGCAGCTTGGTCAATTCCGGAGCGCCGCTAATCAGCAGATTGGCTCCCAGCCATTCAGGGCGAATCGTTTCTACCCCTAACCGCTGCGCGATGCCTTGAAGTTCCTCGACGGAAACGATGCTGAGCTGCCGCCGGTTCATAATTTCGGTTCCCCGTTTGTACATAGGCTGTCTCACATTCGCCTTGGCGAATAGGCCGAAATGCCTGTCGCCTTCGATACCGCCGAATTGAAGCTCCACGCCGTCGATTTCCCGGGTAACGAACGTTCCCGGTTCATCTGCGATGAGCACAGCTTCCACTTTTGCAATGATTGACATATCTTGTTCCTCCATCCTTAAGCCCATCTGCTATTCTGATGTTGTGCGTATCTTCGCCTCCGGCCACAAGACGCCGTCCTGCCACCCGAGCACGAAGGCTTCCCATCTGCGCGCTTCCGGGAAAACGTCCAAATCGCCGAAGTATTTGGCGATCGCCACATGCTGCGTTGCATGAGCTTTCAGGGCGGCTGCCTTCGTCGCCCAGTCCTTCTCCGTATCCACAATGATTGAAGGCTCATGTCCTTGCTCGCGCAAGCCGTTCGATAACGCATAATAAAGCCTGCGGACGCTCGGGCATTGACCGCTCAGCACCGCCGCCGTCGCCGCTTTGGATATGGTGACATGGTCCGGATGGCCATTGCCGCCATCTTCGGCGAAGCTGAACACATTCTCTATTTCATAACGCTGGATGAACGCGACAACCCCGGCGACGAGACTGTCGAAATCGATGTCCGCCAAGCTTCCGTCCGGCCAGCCCAAATGTTCGATATGCGAAATGCCCAGCACATCCGCTGCCTCAACCATTTCTTGTTCCCGCAATCTCGCCAGTTCCGCTTTATCTGCGGCTCTCTCCAGCCCCTGTCTTCCGGCATCGCCTCTTGTGGCGAGCAGCAAGACGGGCCGGTCTCCCTGATCGGCAAACTGCCGAATCAAACATCCGCTGAGAAACGTTTCATCATCCGGATGCGCATAAATAAATCCATAGCGTTGTCCCATCCCGCTTCACTCCGTTCTTGTTTTTATGTAAAATCCGCAGGCGGATATACCTTCTCAATGACATAAATGGCTTGATCCATCGGCATGGAACCTTCTTGGTGTTCATGGAGATCCGCCAGCTGCACATTCGTTCCGTTCCGATCGTCTACTGCCACGACAAACCGGATACCAAGACCATCCGCCAGCCGTTTGCCGGCTTCTACGGACAAGCTTTCCGTTCTCGCCGCAATGCCTGCCAGCTTCAGTTCGCTCATCATCCGATAGGCTTGCTTGCACGCTGCCTGCGCAAGCAGGATGACCCTCATGCTCTCATCGCTCGATGCATAGCTGTTATCACGACTGCCGACTTCATTCGCGTTCCCTCGATTTGCATTCCCCATACCTTAACCAATCCCTTCTCCCGAGATAAAAAAACGCGCCGGACCCATGGTCCTGCGCGATTTGCTATCCCGCAGGGTGGCCAACGCGAAATGCGTTAGCCCACCCTGATCGTTCCAGGTATGTGCTAACGCTTATGAAAATAATGAAATTGTACGAACCATGCTGTTGATTTCATTCTGATTCGTCTCCTTCACCGTCATGATTATCCTGATTATAGCGGGGGGTTGTCATCATTGCAACTATTTTTTCCTGGATTAGGCAAGTATAGCTTCGATATCACCGGCAATATCTGCAGGCTCCGTTCTTGCACTGTACTGCTTCACGACAATACCGCTTGCATCTACAAGGAATTTCACGAAATTCCATTCGATCTCACCCGTGCGGTATGGCTCCGGCGTATGGCTCAGCAAATACGTAAACAACGGATGCGCATGCTCGCCCTTCACGTCCACTTTAGCAAACATGGGGAATGTCACCTGATAGTTCAGCTCGCAGAAAGCTTGAATTTCCTCATTCGTCCCCGGCTCCTGTCCGGCGAATTGATTGCAAGGGAAGCCTAAAACAACCAGCCCTTTGTCCTGATACTGCTCGTATAAGCTTTGCAGCCCTTTGTAATGAGGAGTAAGTCCGCAAGCGCTAGCCGTATTGACAATTAACAACACCTTGCCTTTGTATGCTGAAAGCGGCTGCGTCTCTCCCTTAATCGTCTGAACTTCGATATCATATATGGACATCTCGATCGGCTCCTTCTCCAAGTAGATTTCGTACATGTCCATTATAGCATTGTTTTCCATCGACCCCAAATACACCTGAACACGGTTACACTTCCCATATCTTAACAGGTGTGTTATATTGTTTACCTGCTTATACGATACGCGATTCTAACTACATCAACTCTTAGGAGGTAACTGATCTTGGACACAAAGACTCAAAGTGCCTATCAAGAAGAACTGCAACGGCTTGAGATAACGAATGCCGAGATTGACAAACAGCTGGCAAGGCTGCGAGCTACACCCGTCTACTACGGACCGGATCTTACAGAGCAAGCGCTGGAGGTTGCCCGCGAGAACAGCCGCCACAACTTGGCCAAAGCCGTCGATGAACCGTATTTCGGCAGGCTTGACTTTCAGGAATCCGGCACCCCCGCCTCGTCGCCGCTTTATATTGGGAAATCCGGCGTAGAAGACGAACGGACCGGCCGCCTGCTCGTTATCGATTGGCGTGCACCTGTAGCCAGCCTCTTCTATTCCTTCACCGGAGGTCTGGACCCCGCGTCCTACGACTCCCCGGACGGCCTCATCGAAGGACTCGTTTATTTGAAGCGCAACCTGGTCGTTCGAAAGCAAATTCTTCAGCGGGTCGTCGATACATACGACCGTAATGAAGATTCCTTAGCCGTTGGCGATGAATTTCTGCTATACCGGCTAGGCGAGAACAAAGATAACAAGCTGCGCGATATCGTTTCGACGATTCAAGCGGAACAGGACCGGATTATCCGTGCAGCCAAAAATACAGCCCTCATCATACAAGGAGTAGCCGGCAGCGGTAAAACAACCGTAGCCTTGCATCGCCTTGCTTATTTGCTTTACCAATACCGTGAACAGGTCCGAGCCGAACGGATGATCATTTTCGCCCCGAACTCCATGTTCCTCGACTATATCTCCGGCGTACTGCCTGAACTAGGCGTGGGCAATATCCAGCAAAGCACGTTTACCGACTGGGCGCTGGATGTGCTGGACCAGGAAGTGAAGCTGGCGGATCAGGCGTTGACACTGCAAACGTGGTTCGCTCTTGGCAGCAAAAGACCGCCGATCGACGATAACGCTCCTGGAAGATTCAAAGGCTCCATTGCCTTTAAAGCGATGTTGGACTCGTGCCTGACGCAATTCGAGGCCGCCTACATCCCGACAGCGGATTATGTTCCATGGGAAGGCAGCAAGCTGCCGCTAGCGACGATCCGCGATTGGTTCTTTGTCGAGAACAAGCATTATCCGGTTGCCAAACGCCGTGAACGGGTCGTAGCCCGAATCAAGCGTTGGACGGACATGCAGCTTGACAAGATATGGGACCAAACGCGAAAAAAAGACTTGAAAAAGAAATCGGGTCAACGACTTCGCACGTATTTAACAGGCTGGCCTGAACATACGGCTTTCAGCTTCTACAAGACGCTGTTCGCCGACAGCACGCCATATCATTTGCTGGGCCAACTGCCGGAGCCGCTCGTCAGTTCCTCCTTGAAGCTGTTCAAGAAGAAAGAAGTGCAGCTTGAGGATCTCGCGCCGCTTCTCTATATACACGCTCGCCTCTATGGCATCCCTTCGGAGCACATTTTCGATCATGTTGTCATCGACGAAGCTCAGGACTTCTCGCCGTTCCAGGTCGCCGTACTCGATCAATACACACGCAACAGCTCGTTCACGATCCTTGGCGACTTATCGCAAGGCATTCATGCCTACCAGGGCATCCAGGATTGGAAAGAATTTTCCAGCCTGTTTGACGAAGGGCAGCAGGGGTATTTCGAGCTGGAACGAAGCTACCGGTCCACGATGGAAATTATCCAATTCGCCAATCTGGTGCTGAAGCGAGGCGTAGAGAATCCTCTGCTGGCGGTGCCCGTGTTCCGAAGCGGCAACAAAGTCCGGGTGCTGCAGACTGCTGCGAAAGACCGGCTGCCGCTCTTGCACCGGGCTATCGCCACGATGCAGCAAGGAAACTCGAGCACAATCGCCGTCGTCGCCAGAACGGAGAAACAAGCGGAAGAGCTTCATGAAGCACTGGCCGCTGCAGGCATCGAGACGAATCTCATCACCTCCAAGCAGCGTGTATACCGAGGCGGCATCTCGGTGCTTCCGGTGTACCTGACCAAAGGGTTGGAGTTCGATGCCGTTGTGCTCATGGATGTCACCTCCGTGCAGTACGAAGCCACGCTGATGGATGCCAAATTGCTGTATGTGGGCTGCACCCGCGCCCTGCATGAGCTGTGGCTCATAGCGGCAGGCGATCTATCGCCTCTTGTCGCTACCGACGATTCGGATATCGTCACAACCGAATATCCCGCATAACGAAAGAAGACACCTGACGGTTCCCCAAGCTGCATGGCTACAGCCAATGCCTTCGGAGATCAGGTGTCTTCTTCTTTAGTAAGCGATCAGCACGCCGCCTTCGCCGGCATACGTGCCGATCACCGTTCCCATATTGGCGAACAATACTCTGCGGAACGGGTGCTTCTCAAGCAGCTGATGCAGCACTTCGCGCGCTCTTTCTTCGCAGTTGCTATGCGCGACCGCAATCACGTCATGCTCGTAATCGTGATGCTTCTCGCCTACTTTGGCAATCAGCCGCTTCAATGCCTGCTGTGTACCGCGGATTTTCTCCGTTACTTCAATCGAGCCTTCCTCGCTAGCTTTCATGAGCAGCTTAATATTCAGCACGGAGGCTACGGCGCCGCGAACCCGGTCAAGGCGTCCGCCTTTGATGACGTTATCCAGTGTGTCCAGGAAGAAGAGCGTGCCTGTCCGGGGGATCCAACCGTGTACGGCTGAAGCCACTTGCTCGAAGGAAGCTCCGGCCGCCGCTAATTTGGCCGCTTTATAGACCAGAACGCCCAAGCCAAGCGATGCTGTTTTGGAATCAATTACCTCAATGCTCCCCTGATAGCCTTCTTCCAGAAGCAGTTCCTTGGCCATTAAGGCATGATGATAGGTGCTGCTGATCGCGGATGAAAGACAAATAACAAGAATATCCTGATCTCTCCCAGCCTTATCCGAATAATTCGATAGAAAGTGCTGCGGTGACGGACTTGAAGTCTTCGGCAGTACGCTTTCCGTTTTCATTCTCGCGTAGAAATCGCATAAGTCCATGTGAGGAGACATGCACTCCTCTCCAAAATGTACGGACAATGGCACGATCGAAATCCCTAGCTCGTCTACTATCATTTTGGGGAGGTCGCAGCTGCTGTCAGTGATAATCTTGATTGTCGTCATGGTGTACACTCATTTCCTAAGTAGTGGCGAATACGATTCCTACCGTTCGAGGTCCGCAGTGAGAGGAAACCACGCAGCCGGTTTCGGTTATGCAGACTTGTTTCACAGAAGTGTGTTGTTCGATTTGTTGTTTGAGATAAATCGCCTCGTCCGCCGCCATCGCATGTGTAATGAACAAATATTCCGCGTCCATCTTGTCCTTGAGGGCGAGCGCATTATTCAGCAATTGTGCGAGCGCTTTCTCGCGCTTGCCCCTCACCTTGTCGGTTAGTGTCATGGCGCCTTCGATCACCTTCACGACCGGCCTGATCTTCAGCAGGCTCCCGATGAAATGCTGTACGCTCGAGCATCTGCCGCCTTTGTGCAAATATTCCAATGTGTCGATGATGAACTCCACTTCGATCCGGGAGCGCAGCGATTCGATCAATGCCTTGATTTCGCCGCTGCTCCTGCCGTCCCTAGCCGCTTGCGCGGCTTTCAAGACGAGAAGACCGATACCGGTCGATAAATTCCGGGAATCTATCACGGTCACTCTATCATCCGGAAAGGATGCAGCCGCAATCGAGGCATTCTGAATGGTTGAAGATAATACGGAGGACAGTCCGATATAGACAATGTCATCCCCGGCTGCGATGACTTTCTCGAACGCCCTCTCGAAATCGGCCGGGGACGGCGCTGCCGTTTGGGGCAGTTTGCCGCGGGCTTCTACGAGCTCGAAAAGCTTGTCGGGCTTGATCGTTAGGCCATCCTTATAGGATCGATCATCAAACACCACATATAAGGGCACCTTTTCAATTTCATTACGTTGAATCAATTCATCGCTTAAATCGCATGTGCTGTCTGTATATATACGCACCCGAGGCATTGCGTCTACCACCTTATCTCATCTATGTGCCAAACTATGAAAGCGCATTACATCTATTGATTGTCTTTCAGTATATAAGATATAGCGTGAAAGCTCAATCATACAAAATGATGCAAATGGACACAGCTTAAGGCTTAGAAGCCATAGATGGTCATACCGCCGTCGACAAACAACGTTTGGCCGGTTATATAATTGGCTGCATCGGAAGCCAGGAACACGGCAGGCCCGACCAATTCCTCCAGCTCGCCGACACGGCGCAGCGGCGTACGCGCAATGATCTCCGCCAAGTAATCCGGATTCGCTAGAATGGTTTCCGTCAGCGGTGTCTTGAAATACCAAGGGCCGATGCCGTTCACGTGAATGCCGAACTTGCCCCACTCCAGAGCGAGCACTTTGGTCATTTGGATCATCGCCGCTTTGGTAGCCGCGTATACAACCCCCGTGCGCAGGGCAACCTGACCGGCAACGGAGGCAATATTGATGATTCGCCCGTAGCCCTGCTCTTTCATCCGTTCGCCGACGATCTGGGAGCATAAGAAAGCCGATTTCAGATTCGTCTGCATGATCTTATCCCATTCCTCGTCCGTCACCGCCAGCGCTTGGCTGCGAATGTTCATCCCGGCGTTATTAATCAGAATGTCGATCCGTCCGGTCTGTTCGACGAGCAGCTTCACGGCCTCATCAATCTGTTCCCTGCTTGTGACGTCGACCCGGAAAGGATAAGCTTGTCTGCCCAGGGCGCGAATTTCGCCGGCAACGCTCTCCAAATCGCTTGCCGTGCGGGCAAAAAGCGCCACATCCGCTCCCGCTTCCGCAAGGCCGATGGCTAGCGCCCTGCCGATGCCTCTGCCGGCACCGGTGACAATTGCAATTTTATTTTGTAATTGAAATGAAGGTAAAAACATATTCGCATCGTCCAATCTATAAGGAGTTGTTATTTCAGAAGGAAAGAAGGGATTTCAGTTGGAATATTCCGTCAAAGAAGAGAAAGCTAACGCCATCTCCCACGGAATCGGCGTTCTATTAAGCATCGCGGCGCTAATTCTGCTCGTGATTCAGGCCAATCTGCATGGAAACGCTTGGCATCTCGTCAGCTTCAGCGTGTTCGGAGCTGCACTCGTTATCCTGTATACGTGCTCAACCTTGCTGCACAGCGTTAGACATCCGAAGGTTAAGGATGTGTTCGAACTGCTCGATCATTCTGCCATCTATGTCCTGATTGCCGGCACCTATACGCCATATTTGCTGGTTACACTGCGCGGACCTTTGGGTTGGACCTTTTTCGGCGTCATCTGGGGACTGGCACTTGCGGGAATCGTGCTCAAAATCTTTTTCGTGAAACGATTTATACTGATTTCGACGCTTTGCTACATTTTGATGGGCTGGCTCATCGTCGTTGCCTTCAAGCCGCTGTACACCAACCTGCCTCTCGGAGGTATCGTATGGCTCGTCGCCGGGGGGCTTCTATATACATTCGGATCGATCTTCTATGTATGGAGGCGCATCCCTTATCACCATGCCATATGGCATATTTTCGTACTGGCCGGTAGCGCCTGTCATTTCTTTTCTATTATCGGATATGTCATCATGTCATGAGGTTGTAACGAACTGCCGCAGGTGTTGAGGAGTAACCGCTTTCTCCACCTGACGCGCGAGTTCGCCGTATCCCAACTCATTCGGGTGAATCGCATCGTCCGCCAAGTAGCGGGTATTCTGCCCGACGAAAGAGTCGTACACTTGCACGACAACAATATGCGGCTGCTCCAATTTACGCAGGAACAAATTAAACCGCTGCACCCAGTAGGCTGCATCCGGTACCTGAGGCAACGGATTATACAAGCCGACTAAAGCCATTAAGTATGGAGTCTGTACGCCCTGCCGAAGCGCCTCAATCTGCAGCATTATCTTTTTGTAATTCGCTTCGTAGGTTTGAAGTGCCGCTTTCAGGAACCCAGGATCGTTTTGGTAAAAAAAGGGAATAGCCGCTTGGATCAAGTCGTTGCCGCCGGCTGTCATCGTAATGATATCCGCGCTGCGGATATCCTGCTGAATTTGCGGGTCGGACTCCATCGTTTGGAGCAGCTCGGAGGTTGTGGCACCGTTCGTACCCGCTTGGATCAAATGTACCGGATGGTTCAGCTCCTGCTCGACCTTCAGCCGAAAGATGTCCACGAATCCAAGGCCTGCCGGCGCTCCGAAACCAACGGTCAGCGAGTCGCCAAATGCCAAATAATTGATGGTCTTAGCCATTGCTATCCTCTCCCTAAAGCCTGACGTAGGATAGTATATGCATAAACGCCTAGTTTGGGAAGAGCGGCGCATGCTCGTTTTTTATACGTTTACATGCTCTTGAACGAATTTCTCGATCTGCGCTTTCTCTGCGTATGTGAATTGAAACTCACAATCGCAGCCTTCGTCATGCAGAACGATCTGCACGATGTCCCCTTGCGAGTTGCAAATGACAAGAACGGACGGGTCGACCAAATCCTCCGGAAACATTTCATCCGCTTCTTTGTGAATGTCCAGGAAGATGTCGAGCCACTGCCCCCGGCTCTCCCGCTCCGCAAAGGACAGCGTAAACCGGTGTTCAGCGTGCTCATCTCCATATTTCATCATCTGATTATTCCTCCCCGCTGCATCAAATTTTCATCAGGAATTGCCTGTCTTTATTGTAACCCAGGAACGCATCAAGTGGTAGTTTGCCCACCTTTATACTACAATGGAGATATGTCCTATTCCATAAAGGAGTTAAGCGAAATATGAAATCTACCATTTTCCAAACCATCGATGCCCATGCCGGCAGATTCAAAGCCATCTCCAGTTTCATCGGAGCGAACCCGGAGCTCGGGCATGAAGAATTTCAAGCTGCCGCCCGCCTGACCGAGGAACTGGAATACCACGGTTTCCAGGTTGAACGAGGGGTATTAGATATCGCCACTTCCTTCATCGCGACCTACGATTCCGGCAAACCCGGGCCTGTCGTCGCGTTCTTAGCCGAATACGATGCATTGCCGGAGCTGGGCCACGCGTGCGGGCATCATCTCATCTGTATGATGAGTATCGGTGCGGCCGTCGGGCTTCAATCGGTCATCTCCGAGACCGGCGGGAGCATTCGCGTGTACGGGACTCCGGCGGAAGAGACCAAGGGCGCCAAGGTGCCGATGGCCGAAGCAGGATTATTCCGCGATGTGGATATCGCCTTGATGGCGCATCCTTACTACACCTACGAGAAATCCGGCGAATCGCTGGCGATGGATGCCATCCAATATGAATTCTTCGGACGTCCGGCGCATGCCGCGGCTCAGCCGTACGAAGGCATCAACGCGTTGGATGCCGTCATCCAGCTGTTCAATTCCATTAACGCGCTGCGCCAGCAGCTCAAATCGGACGCGCGTATCCACGGCATCGTCAGCGAAGGCGGCAAGGCGCCGAATATTATTCCGGACTATGCCGTCGCCCAATTCTATATCCGTTCCGCTTCGCGAACTTATACGAACGAGCTCGTGCAGAAGGTGCTTCGCTGCGCCGAAGGCGCCGCACTCCAATCCGGATGTACGCTTAAGACGTCCAATTATGAGTTCTCGTATGACGAGCTGCGTACGAATGAAACTCTGTCTCAGGTGTTCTCGCAGCAGCTGACAGAGATGGGGGTCCGTCCGGAAGCGATCGAAACCGGCAAGGATCACGGCTCGCTGGATTTGGGCAACGTATCCATCCAGTGTCCGACCATTCACCCCTTCGTGAAAGTTGTCGGCGAGAAGCACATGCTGCATACGAAGGAATTCCGCGATTTGGCTTTGCAGGAGCCTGCATTGGACGCGATGCTGTTCACGGCCAAGGCACTCGCTTCTACAGCCTATGAAGTGTTGATCTCGCCCGAGCTGCTCCAGAAGATCAAAGCGGAGTTTGCCGCAACGGCGAAATAGAGCTTATTCACGGTCAGCGGCCACAAATCAAAAGCGGCACAATCTCCTCATAATGAGTGGATTGTGCCTATTTTGCTTTACGCGGTAATACTCGCCCCCGAAGCCGCAGCAGCTTCTGCCGCTTGATGGCTCCGCTCCGCTTTCGTCTTGCGCTCCTCCAGCTTCGCAAGGATGGCATAGAACATGCCCATGCCTGCGAAGCCGCTGAGACCGATCAGCAGAGCCATCATCCACGAAGCAGCGATGCCGCCGAGAATAACGCCGAACCCTCCGAGCAGCATTGCCCCTTTGTATACCATACCGAATAGGGCCATATAAGAGCTTCTGGCATGGTCTGGCGCAATATTGCCCAGATAGGCTTGTTTAATCGGCACATACATGAGCTCCCCGACCGTTGCGATGAACATGGCTATCATCAGCAGCGACGGCTGGTTGCTGTAAGCCAAGTAACTATAGCCGAGAATATAGCAGGCATATCCGATAAACAGCACTTTACTGTCCGCAAATCTCTTCATTATAACGGTCATGAAGACAGAAAGAACGACGACAAGCACGGTATTTTCCGTACGGATAAAGCCCAGCATTTGGAGCCCGTCAACCGTCCAGGACGATTCCAGCCATGGAAGGAACGGCGCATGGACCATTTCTTTCTCCAACCTGACGCCGACATAGTTCCCGAGGTGAAACTCCACGGAGACAAGCAGCAAAGACGCCGCCGTAAAAATCATAAACGTCTTGTCCCGGAATACTTGCACATAATTGGATAACATGGACGACTCCATCTTGCGATTGCCTTTCTCTTCCTTAACAACCTTCGGCTCATAGACTTCATCGATCCAGAGATAAGTAATTATCAGCGTGATTAGACCAATTACAGCTAAGCCGACGAACAGTTCGAATAAATACGACTTAAACAGAAAAGCTCCTGCGATTCCCGAGATTGCGAACGATAAATTGTTGATCCAGTACATGATCGCATACATGAATTTACGTTCGTTAGGAGCCGTAACGTCCAGCAGCATAGCATCATTGGCCGGCCCATGGATCCCCCAGAACATACTGACGCCAATCATCAGCACGAACGTGATCCATGGCGATGTCATCCACGGCGAATTGGAGGCGGCCATTCCGATGAAACAGAGCATCCATCCCGCTTCCGCGGTCAGCATCAGCCTCTTCCGGCCAATCCGGTCTGCGTAATAACCGCCGACGATACCGGCCATGACACCGGCCAGAATGCCGAGAATGACGACGAGTCCTGCGCTCGTATCCCCTAATCGCCCGGAGAAATAGATGGACATGAAAGGGAGAACCATATTGTTGGCGGTGCCGGATACAAAGGAAAGACCGATTCTTAATCGTACATTGCGATGAAAATCACGAAATCTCACATTATCCCTCCATAGATCAACCCTGCCGCCTTGCACATCTTATTTACCTTTGTTCAATTAAACCAAAAAAATTTTACTGTTTCTCGTTGCTGCGCAAAAACATCCCAACCCCAATCAGCAATATGCAGCCTGCCGCAAGCTGAATCAAGGTAATCTTCTCGCCAAGCAGAAAATAAGCGAGTAGCGAAGCGCCAAGCGGCTCGCCGAGCACGGTCATCGAGACGGTAGAAGCTTTCATATACTTCAGCAGCCAATTGAACACGTAGTGCCCGAATACCGTAGGGACGATTGCAAGCAGCAGAAATACGCCCCACTCCTTAGCCGGATATGCGGTGAAGGATACGCCGGTTGCCACGTTCGTGACGGCTAGTACTAGCCCTGCGAACAGAAAAACCGAGAAGCTGTAGACGAAGGCCGAGATGCGTTCCCTCAAACTTTTGCCCAAGAGCATATGCAGCGCAACCGCAATCGTACCGATTAAGGACAACAAATCCCCTTTGAGCGCATCGCCCGAGAACCTGAAATCTCCCCAGCCGATGCAGATCGCACCGACGATAGCTACGCACATCGCGAAGAAAGCCGCGCGGCTTGTTCGCTGGCCGTAGAGAAGGAAAGCTCCGAGCAGGACGAAAATCGGTTCTAACGTCAGAATCGCCGTCGAGCTTGCCACTGTCGTAAAGCGCAGGGAATCCATCCAGAACAAGAAATGCAGCCCCAGGGCAATGCCCGATGCCGCCGTTCGCAGCCAATCTCTCAATCGGATGCTAGCTATCTCCGAGCGATAGTTCCATAGAAAGGGCAGCATTAATACATTTGTCATCAGCAGGCGGTACATCGCGGTGACCGAGGCCGGTGCATCGCTCCATCTGACAAAAATGGCGGAAAACGAGATGGCGATAATGCCAATCAGCAAAAATACCGGAATGGGGACTTTGGTTCTATTCATTGCATTCATGTTGCATAACTCCTTGCTGCTTAGATACCTGTTACTGCCAAATTATTATATAGGAGGATGAACGGCTTGCCAACCTTTTTTAAACACTGTTCAATTACGGCATTACAGCATGGCAGAATAAAAGCCTTGAGCCATTCCCTAACGAAAGGGTGACGACTCAAGGCTTATCCGGTTTGGCTTGATTAATCCAAGACGGCAGTAATATGTTTGGTAGTAACGGACCAGTGCGAAGTGTTCCAGATGGACTCTTTATTTTTGAAATAAAGAATTTGCGGCGATGCGTGCTTAATTCCCAGATCCTCCGCAATTTGATTGGATACCGGGCGGGACTCGATCACTTTCACCAAATAATAATCGACATCGCCGTTCGGTTTCCCGGCCAAATACTCATCATATTCTTCAAGCGCACTGGCGCTCACCGGACATGCTGTACTGTGCTTCAGAACGACCGTCGGCTTGTCGGCGGACCGATCCAAAACCTCCTGCCATTGATCAACAGTGGTTAGCTCTTTCCATGCTGGCATATCAACATCTCCTCGCATTAAATTATAATGATTATAAATTAATAGAGGAATGATTGCAAATGCGATGGCCGCACAATTCGCGTTCACTATGAATCTACTGGTATAATTAGGACAACCAATAGCCTATAGAATAGGAGGCATTCATGAATTCACCTCCCACAATGTCAAGACGCAAGTTTCTCAAAAAAGGAGCGGCGCTTGCCGGCGCATTGCTGGCATCCGGCGGGTTAACCGGCAGCTACGCCGGCTTCATCGAACCGAGATGGTACGAGGTTACTAGATTTCCCCTTTCCTTCGCACGGCTGCCCAACGCATTCCACGGGCTGAAAGTTTTGCAATTCAGCGATACGCATATCGGCCACTTTTTCAATCTCGCGGACCTGGAACAGCTTGTTACGCTTATTAACGCGGAGAAGGCGGACATCATCACCTTCACCGGTGATTTGTTCGACGCCGCCATTACTGAAGACTCCGCTTTGACAAGCAAGCTGCTCGCCTCCATCGAGGCGCCGCTCGGCAAATGGGCGGTTCTCGGCAATCATGACAAATGGATCGATATAAATTACACGCTGCCGATTCTGGAAGATGGCGGCTTCCGGACGCTTCAGAATGCGTATCAAACCATTACCTACAAAAGCCAATCCATCCAACTGGCAGGCGTCAAAGACCGGCTTACCGCCAAACCGGATATCGTGACAACGCTGAGCGGCTCCAACCCGCAAATGTTTACACTCCTGCTCTCGCACTGCCCCGATTATGCGAATGAAGTGACCGGGTATCCCATCGACCTGCAGCTTTCCGGGCACACGCATGGCGGACAGATCCGCCTGCCCGTTGCAGGCGCCCTGCTGACCCCGCCGCAAGGGCGGCACTATGTCGTGGGACTCAATCAAGTGCCCAATTCCAGCATGCTCGTTTACACGAACCGGGGCATCGGCACGACCACACTGCCGCTGCGTTTCTTGTGCAGACCCGAAATTACCGTCATCACCCTGGAAAGGCAAAAGCCCTGAAACGCTCCGACAGCGCTCAGGGCTTGCTTATTTATTGACGCACATGCAGGAATTGGCGGAATAAAAATAC
The DNA here is from genome assembly GCF_031456485.1 of Bacillus sp. 3255. Taxonomy (NCBI): domain Bacteria; kingdom Bacillati; phylum Bacillota; class Bacilli; order Caryophanales; family Bacillaceae; genus Bacillus; species Bacillus sp. 3255. The sequence goes on along the minus strand of NZ_JAVDUS010000013.1, from coordinate 193,736 downwards.
GGCTTTTAATTTCAACAAATCGTTCACTTTCTTGAAATCCACTTGCAGCAGGTCGGAGATCTTCTCCAGACGATAGGTGACCGTATTTCGATGGATGAATAATTGCTTGGCCGCTTCGCTCACTTGGCCGTCATTGCGAATGAATACCTCTAATGTGCGTATCATTTCCTGGGAGTATTCGGCGTCTTTCTCCAAGAGCGGGCGCAGCACTTTGGCACAATAGTCTTCCATGGCGCTGGACGATACATGCTGGAAGAGATGTGCGAATTCTATCGTTTCATAATGAACAACACGGTCTGACACCTCGAACCGGGCGGCCATCCGCATCGTCTCCATGCATTCCATGTAAGCTTCCCGCAGCGCCGTCGGTTTGGATTTGGCCTGGCTCGTGTAGAACGTTAATTCACCCGCTTCTTCCAGACAGCCCGCGTCTGCCGCATATTTGGTCAGCAGCTGGCATAATTCCTCTTCCGGGAATCCGTCGGCTTGTTGAGAGGAATAGATCGCAAACAGATGATCCTTGAGGACAAAATGGTTCGCCCGCAAAGCATTTGATTTCGGATGGGACTCCATATAATGCTTCAGCCGTTTCATTTTCCCGGCACGCCCCTCATCCGTCAGAGCATCCGATTGGTTCCTCACCATGACACATTGATAATTCCCGGTAAAGAGCGACAGCCCCCTCGTCTCAGCCTGTTCCAGAAACGCCTCCAGCGAGGTTCCTTTCTCCAGGTACCTTAGGAGGGTATTACACATTTCGCGCTCGACGGAAGCTTCGACGTGGGACCGGAATGTGTAGCTCATGTGAAAGGTCAAGATGTCCGCAGCCTGCTGGAACAACCCTTCCTCTACGTTGGCTAACAGCACGACTTCCGGCATGATGAGCAAATGCCCCAGCAGCTCTTCGTCCTGCTGATACAGTCCGACCCGGTACGCCCGATCTTTGCCTGCATAGACCCAGCCTGCTTTGCGTTTCGGCCAATTCTGGGCCAGCTGCTCTTGCTTCCAAGCGCTTGTATTGTAGAGAAGCTGCCCTCTCGAACCTATGACAGCCATCGGATAACCAAGGATTTGGCTTATTAACCGAAACATGGCCTCCATGCTCTCTTGTTTCAAGCCGAATTGCATCAGCTTCGTTTGTTTGTCGAGCACGGTTTGCAGCATCTTCGTATTGCGCCGGTATTCCGCATTGAACAGCGCATTCATTTGATCGGAAAACGTGAATTGGTACGGCATTTCGATAATTGGAAAATGCAGCCGGTCCGCTTCTTCGGCGACAACCTTCGGCAGCTCCGTCCAGAACCGCCCCAGCTTGATCCCGAGACCGGCAGCTCCGCGGTCATTCAATTTGCGCAGTAAGTTGACCGTTTCCTGCGGGCTATCCTTCATGGCGAAAGCGGTGGTGAACAGCATCTCACCGGATTTCGTCCAATCGGCGATGTCTGGCGCATCCATGACATTGACGGATTTGACGATGCGGGAATCCCCTTCCTTGCCGGCGACGAGCTTCGCTTCTGTTAAAGGATAGATGGTTAATGCTTCACGAATGGTAAGATGCATCGCGCTTCCTCCCTTAAGCCTTTTTCACGATTATAGGATGATAGCGCCGAGCGCGTCAATGGATTTGTGTCAACTAATATAACATAAATCGAATTTTCTTGAACTTTTTATGTCTATATCGTACTACGATGTTATATTATCTGACATATATGAACAATAAAAAGAGCCATGCTAATGAGCATGCCCCTCTTTCACTCATACGAATGTTCAAATCACCCGGAACGTCCCCGTTCCCATCGTCCCCAGATTCCCTTCCCGATCCGTCACCCGCCCTTGCGCCGTGATCATCTTGCGGGATTGGTGAACGAGCTCCGCAGTTACCGTCAACCTGCCCTCGTACAGCGGTGCGACAAAGTGAACGTTCAGATTCGTCGTTACAATCTTGTCTTCAGGTCTTGCCATCATGACAACAATCCCCATTGCATTATCCAGCAGCGAAGACAGCACGCCTCCATGAACAATCCCGATCGGGTTCAAATGATGCGGTTTTGCCTCCAAAGCAATCGTGATGATACCGTCCTGCAAACCAACAAACTCACAGCCCAGGAAGCCCCAGAACGTAGGCTCCGCTGCCGCTGCGAGCTGCCGCAACCTTCGATTCACACTCTCTTGAACATCATCCATAGGTTCCCCCTCCACTCTCCTTGTAAAGGGCTAACCCTTATGTGGTCTAACAAGAAGAGTTGATTACGATTTATTCGCTTCCTCTTCTAGTAATTGCCTGCGCAGTACCTTGCCAATCATCGTCTTCGGCAGCGATTGGCGAAATTCAACCTTGCGCGGCACTTTGAACGCGGCGAGACGCTCCCGGCACCAGAGCTCAAGCTCCTTCTCCGTTAAAGACATGCCTGGCTTCAGCACGATGAAAGCTTTCACCGTTTCCCCGCGATATTCGTCCGGCACGCCGGCAACCGCAGCTTCCATAATAGCGGGATGCTCGAACAGCACTTCTTCAATCTCACGGGGATATATATTGTATCCTCCGGCAATGATCAAATCTTTCTTCCGGTCAACGATGGAGAAAAACCCTTCCTCATCCATCCGGCCCATATCCCCGGTATACAGCCAGCCGTCGCGGATCGTCATAGCCGTCTCCTGCTCGCGCTGCCAATATCCTTTCATCACCTGTGGACCTTTGATAAGCAGCTCGCCGATTTCACCCACCGGCAGTTCCTCGCCGGAATTCACATCGACCACTTTGGCCGTTGTGTCCGGCAGCGGGATCCCGATCGAACCGATTTTGCGATAGCCCCAGATCGGATTGGCATGCGTAACCGGTGACGCTTCCGTTAACCCGTAGCCTTCGATCAGCTTCCCGCCGGTCAACGCCTCGAACTTCTCTTGAACTTCCAAAGGCAGAGGCGCTGAACCGCTTACACATATATTAATAGAAGAAATGTCTACAGCCTTCACCCGTTTATGATTAATAATGGCGATATACATCGTCGGCGCTCCGGGAAAAATCGTCGGCTTCATTTTATTTATAGTATCCAGAATCGTAGCGATATCGAACTTCGGAATCAGAATCAGCATGCCCGCCTGCAGCATGGATTGGTTGAGCAGCACCGTCAAACCGAAAACGTGAAAGCACGGAATCGCCCCCAGGAATCTTTCGGCGCCCGTCTGAATCCGGTAGCACCATTTGGTCGTTTGGTACGTATTCGCGATCAAATTCGTATGCGTCAGCATGACACCTTTGGATATGCCGGTCGTTCCCCCCGTATATTGCAGAAGGGCGATATCTTCATCGGCATTCACATCCACACAAACCGGATTTGGCGAAGCGCTCCGCAGCAACCTTTTGAAGGCATATACGCCTTCCCCCCCATAATCGACATCGAGCTTGACTCCGTCTTTTTTCATCTTGATCGGATACAATACATTTTTGGGAAAAGGCAAATAGTCCTTAATCGAAGTCACGATGATGTACTGTATCGGCGTTCTCGCTTTCGCCTTCTGCACACGGTCAAACAACAGATCAAGCGTAACGATAATTCTCGCGCCGGAATCGGAGAGCTGATGAATCAGCTCCCTCTCCACATACAGCGGATTCGTCATCACGACGATACCGCCCATCATCAGCGTGCCGAAATAAGCGATTATAGCGGAAGGACAGTTCGGCAGCATAATGGAGACCCGTTCCCCCGGCAGCACACCCAGCTGTTTCAATCCATCGGCAAAACGGTACGACGCCTCGAGCAACTCCCGGTACCGCAGCGTTGTACCCATAAAATATAAAGCAGGCCGGTCCGGATGCTTCTGTGCGGAATCCACCAACAAGCGTGCAAGATTGTGCTTAGGGTATTCGTAAGTCGGCGCCACTTCCTCCGGATAGTGACGCAGCCAAGGCTTTGCTTCGCTCATACAAAACCATCCCCCTCAGGTTCTTCACACGGATGACTAGACGATAAACTTCTCTCCCTGAATAACACGTGCGGCGATGTCGCGCTTGAGTCCGACCGTATTCAAAGCGCTGCGTCTTGTGAGCTTTTTCAAAATCGACAATTGAGTCCGAAGAACATCTCCTTCTTCCATCGTACTTAGCGCTTCCTTCGCGTATGCCTCAATTTTGTCAAAAGCCTCGTGTACGTATACCGCTGTCATCTGAATGGCATTTCTCGCTTTGTCCTCCCCGGTTCTGGCAATCCCTTTCTTCGTCCGCAGAAGACCGCTTTCCGCCGCAAAAATTTGAATCATGATATCGGCCAAGTTACTCAGAATCTCTTGGTTTTTTTCCAGAGCGGCACCGTATTTCTGGACGGCAAGACCGCCAACCATGAGAAAAATTTTCTTAGCCATCGCAATGAGATGAGCCTCTTCTTCCAGTGTGCCGTCAAACGTCTGGCCCGGAACGATCGACAGGAGCTCCGCTTGCAGCGCCCCGGCTTTTTGCAGCAAAGGCAGTTCGCCCTTCATCGCTTTCTTCACCAACGTACCGGGGATAAGCAGACGGTTAATTTCATTCGTTCCTTCGAAAATGCGGTTAATCCGCGAATCCCGGTAAATCCGCTCCACTTTATACTCTTGGATGAAGCCGTAGCCGCCATGAATTTGTACGCCTTCATCGGCGACGAAATCGAGCACCTCGGAAGCGAATACTTTATTGATCGAACATTCCAACGCGTATTCGGAAATGCCTTTCGCAGACACCTTGCCCGCATCCGGACTTGTATGATCGATATCCTTCAGGATGGCGTCCATCAGCCCTGTCGTTCTATACACCATGCTTTCGAGCATGTAGGTTTGAATGTTCATTTCGGCCAACTTTTTGCCGATGAGCGGGAACTTCGAGATCGGCGTATTGAACTGCTGACGCGTATTCGCATATTTGGCCGCAAGCTCAATCGTTTCCTTGGCCGCTCCCAGACATCCTGTAGCCAATTTGTAACGGCCAATATTCAATATATTGAACGCAATCAGATGGCCTTTGCCGATCTCACCGAGCAAATTCTCTACCGGAACGCGGACGTCTTCGAAATAGAGCGGACGCGTCGACGAGCCCTTGATCCCCATCTTCTTCTCCTCCGGCCCCATCGTGAAGCCTGGCGTCCCTTTCTCCAAAATAAAGGCGGTGAAGTCGGTTCCGTTAATTTTGGCATATACGATGAAAATATCGGCGAACCCGGCATTCGTAATGTACAATTTCGAGCCGTTTAACACATAATGCCGGCCATCCTCGCTCAGCCGAGCCGTCGTTTTCGCGCCCAACGCGTCCGAACCGCTCGTTGGCTCCGTCAAACAGTACGCTGCGATTTTGGCGCCTGTGGCCAGATCCGGCAAGTACTTCTTCTTCTGCTCCTGCGTACCGAAGAAGACGATCGGCAGCGTGCCGATTCCGACATGCGCACCGATCGAAAGCGCGAAAGACGAGGCCTTCGCCAAATTTTCGCTAATGATCGTCGAACTGATTTTATCCAACCCAAGCCCGCCGTATAATTCCGGTACATCCGCACCGAGCAGCCCCAGCTCCCCGGCACTTCGCATCAGCTTGACCGTCAAATCGTAATCGAGCTTCTCCAGATGCTCATCTACCGGCAGCACCTCGCCCGCTACGAAATCCCGCGTCGTATCCGCAATCATCCGGTGCTCTTCGGTAAAATCCTCGGGCGTTACGATCTGATTGAAGTCCGTATCCGATATTACAAAACTGCCGCCAACGACTTTCTCTGACATGCTTCATCGCTCCTTCGAATGAATTGGACAAGGGTTAATTAATGCGTGAGACGTGCGTGAGACGTTTGATGGCAAACGCGGTATTAGCGGGAGAATTTCCTGTGACATGTGCCAAAACACCACACCGTTAGGGACATCTCCCGATCCATGCCAAGCAAAACTTCGCTCGCCGATGATAAACTGGAATTTATACCGTTATTTTTGCTGAAACGGCATGAACACCTATTAGCAACTGGAATTTCTCCCGTTAATTCAATGCATTTCAGTCTTAACGAGAGTCAAAAACGCCTTATTAGCGGGAGATTTTCCTGTTACGAGTGTAAATACACTGCCGAATCAGCCAATTAACAGGAGAATTTCCCGTTACGTGTGCGGATGTGCCAAACGAACTCAGCCGCGGTTCGGACCATCCTACCTAAGCGTGCACCTGAAAGACGCCCGCTGCCCCCATACCGCCTCCGATACACATGGAGACGACGCCATATCCGCCGCCCCGGCGCTGCAGCTCGTAGATCAAGCTCGTCGTCAGCTTCGCGCCGGTACACCCCAGCGGATGCCCGAGCGCAATCGCCCCTCCATTCACGTTCACCCGCTCTTCGTTCAAGCCGAGCTCGCGAATGATCTGCACGCATTGCGAGGCGAACGCTTCGTTAATTTCGAACAGATCCACCTGGTCCAGGGAGATCCCGGCCATTTTCAAAGCCTTCGGAATCGCCTTCACCGGGCCCACACCCATAATTTCCGGCTCCACGCCGGAAAGCGCGAACGCCTTGAACGTCGCCAGCGGCTTCAGCCCCAGCGCCTCCGCGCGCTCACGGCTCATCAGCACGGCTGCCGCTGCGCCGTCCGACGTCTGTGACGCGTTGCCCGCCGTCACCGTGCCGTTCAAGCTGAACGCAGGCTTCAGCTTGGCAAGACCTTCCACGGATGTATCCGGGCGCACGCCCTCATCCACGGCAAACACATACGAACGCTCAAACGCTCCGCCGCGTTCGTCAAACCCCTTCACGCTCGTCGCCACCGGCACGATCTCATCCACGAACTTGCCGGCGGCGATCGCAGCCGCCGCCTTCTGATGGCTTCGCGTGGCGAAGAGATCCTGCGCCTCGCGCGTAACCCCAAAGCGCTCCGCCACGGCTTCGGCCGTATGCCCCATGCCCATGTACACCTCGGGCATCGTTTCAACCAGCCGCGGATGCGGCGAGAGCTTGAAGCCCGTCATCGGGACGTGGCTCATGCTCTCTACGCCTCCGGCGATAATCACCTCCGCGTGGCCCAGCATGATGCGCTCCGCCGCATAAGCGATGGCCTGCAGCCCGGAGGAGCAGAACCGGTTGACCGTGATCGCCGGTACGGTCACCGGGAAGCCTGCATAGAGCGCCATCGTACGGGCGAAGTTCAGCCCTTGCTCGCCCTCCGGCATCGCACAGCCGATAATGATGTCGTCGACATCGCCTTTCTCGAGTCCCGGCGCCCTGCGCACGGCCTCCTCCAATACGGCTTTGCCGAGATCCTCCGCTCTCGTTTGAGCGAAGCTGCCTTTCTTCGCACGGCCGACGGCGGTACGCGTTATCGATACAATGACTGCTTCCTTCATCGTCATTCACCTCAAGGATTAGAGTTGGGCTTACGCTATCGTTCAACTCACGATTTAGTTGCGCAGCGGCTTACCATTGGACAGCATATATTGCATGCGCTGCTGCGTCTTCGGCTCCCCACACAGGCTGAGGAAGGCTTCCCGCTCCAGATCGAGCAGATACTGTTCCGTCACGAGCGTCCCGGCAGGCACATTGCCGCCGGCCAGCACGTGCGCAAGTTTATTCGCAATCAGCACATCGTGATCGCTGGCGTAACCGCCCTGCTTCATCGTGTAGGCGCCCACTTGCATAACGGCTTTGCCATTCTCGCCGACAACACGAATTTTCTCCTGCGCAGGCGGCGTGTAGCCTGCCGCATCCATGCGTAGAACGGCTTGCTTGGCTTCATAGATCCGGTAATCCGGATTGATTACGACGGTATCCTGCGGCCGCATGAACCCGAGCCGTTTGGTATCGTGACCGCTTGCGGATACCTTCGCCATCGCCACCGTTTCGAAGCTGGCGTTGATCCACGGCTGCAGATCGACCTCCGGATCGCGCACCTGCGAGCTGGCCCGCAGCGCCAATTCTTTGCAGCCGCCGCCTGCCGGAATTAAGCCGACTCCAACCTCAACGAGACCGTAATAGGTTTCCGACGCGAAAATAATTTGATCTGCCGGCATACACGCTTCGACACCGCCGCCGAGCGTCATTTTGTGCGGTGCGGCAACGACTGGCTTCTCCAACCCTTTCAGCTTCATCATCGCATTCTGGAACAAGCGGATGATGCCGTCCACTTCATCCCACTCCTCGTCCTGCGCTTCCATCAAGAGCAGCATCAAGTTGGCGCCGACGCAGAAGTTCTTGCCTTCATTGGCGACCACAAGCCCGCGGTAATTACGGCGGACCTCGTCCACGCTGTGCTGAATCATCGTGAGGATGTCGCCTCCGATGGCATTGTTCGGCGATTGAAATTCCAGGCAAGCGACACCGTCGCCGATATCGATCAAGTTCGCGCCGCTGTTCGACCGTATGATTTTATTTTGCTGTTTGAGCGCCGCCAGCGAGATGTGCTCCGGCCGGGTTTCGACGCCGCGATATTCGTTTTTCAAGTAGTAGAAGCTCCGCCCCTCTTCTTGCCGGTAGAAGCTATCATGGCCGGACGCAATCCAAGCTTTCACCCACTCCGGCACCTTGCTGCCTTCCGCTTCCATTCGTTCCACGGAGTGCTTCAGACCGATCGCATCCCAGGTCTCGAACGGCCCCAGATCCCAGTTAAAGCCCCACTTGAGTGCGTTATCGATCTCAGCGATGGAGTCCGCGATCTCATCCAGCTTCTCCGCAGCGTACAGGAGCACAGGCTTCAGAATGTTCCACGCCAGTTCGGAGTACCGGTCCTTCGCACCCAGCAGCGCTTTCAGCTTCGCTCTCGTTCCTTTCGCCTGCTTCGCCGCTTCCAGGGAAGCCGACGAGATTTTGCGGCTCGGCGTATAACCCATCGTGTTCAAATCAAGCGCCTGGATTACTTTTCCAGATTCAGACTTGACTTTCTTATAAAACCCTTGGCCCGCTTTCTCCCCGATCCAGCCTTTGGCCACCATGCTCCGCAACATGTCCGGCGAGTTGAAGATTTCCTTCTCTTGCGGATCATCCACCAGATCGAACACATTGCCGGCCACATGCACGAAGGTGTCTAAGCCGACCAGATCCAATGTTCGGAACGTGGCGCTCTTCGGACGGCCCATCGCCGGACCGGTTACAGCATCCACTTCTTCGACGGAATATCCGCCGGCCGCCATTTCCCTCAGCGTTACGAGCAGCCCGTAAGTTCCGATCCGGTTAGCTATGAAATTCGGCGTATCTTTCGCCTGCACGACGCCTTTGCCCAGCTTCTTCTCACAAAATTCCGTCATATAGGCGACAATGGCCGGATCCGTCTTTTCACTGGGGATTATTTCCAACAATTTCATGTAACGAGGGGGATTGAAAAAGTGAGTCCCGAGAAAATGCTTCTTGAATGCATCACCCGCATTTTGAACCATCGCATTGATGGAGATGCCCGACGTATTCGAGCTCACGACCGTTCCAGGTTTCCATACCGTCTCAATCCGGCTGAGGAGCTGCTGCTTCGCCTGCAAGTTCTCGACAATCACCTCGATAATCCAATCAACTTGGCTCAGCTTCGCCAAATCGTCCTCCAGATTGCCGGGTGTAATCCGTTGGGCGAACTCTTCACTGTACAGGGTTGCAGGGTTCGTCTTCTTGAGCTTATCCAGCGCACTGACTGCAAGCCGGTTGCGCACCTTCGGATGCTCCAGCGTCAGCCCCGCTCCTTCTTCTTGCGGCAGAAGCGCTGCCGGTACGATATCGAGCAGCAGCACGGGGATACCTGCGTTAGCCAAATGGGCGGCAATGCCGGAGCCCATCACACCGGAGCCGATGACGGCAGCAGAACGAATCTTTGTCATATGGATCATCCTCCTACATGAATTATTCAGACTTAGGCTCCGCCGAATACCGAGAGAGCCAGAATTTCAGCGATATCCCGCGCTTTGACTTCGTCCCCAACCTCCTTCATCTTCGTCCCGTCCTCCACCATCGTCAAACAATAAGGACATGCGGATGAAATAACAGTCGGTTTCACGCTTAACAGCTGTTCGGTGCGGGCGATATTGACGCGCGTGCCGGCCGTCTCCTCCATCCACATCATGCCGCCGCCAGCTCCGCAGCACATGCTGTTCTCCCGGGAACGCGCCTGCTCGAGAAGCTCCACGCCTGGAATCGCACGTAAGATGCGGCGAGGCTCCTCATAGACTTCGTTGTAGCGGCCCAAATAACAGGAATCGTGATACGTAATGCGTTCCGGCACGTCATACTGCGGCTTCAGACGCCCTTCCTTCAGCCATGCATCGAGCAGCTCCGTATGGTGAAACACTTCGGCATCCAACCCGAATTCGGGGTACTCATTTTTGAAAATATGGTAGGTGTGCGGACAGGTCGTAACGATCTTGCGAACCTTATACTTCCGGAAAGTGGCGATATTGTCGGCACAGAGCTGCTGGAACAAGAATTCGTTCCCCATGCGGCGGGGCGTATCGCCGGAGTTTTTCTCCTCATTGCCGAGTATCGCAAAGGAGATGCCGGCTTCATTCATCAGCTTCACGAAGGCATGCGTAATTTTGCGGCTGCGGTTATCGTAAGCCCCCATCGACCCCAAGAAAAATAAATAGTCGAACTGAGGATTTTCCTTCACAGTACGAACATTGAGCTCGTTATGGGGATCAACTTCCTTCACCCATTTGACGCGATCGTTGCGGCTTATTCCCCACGGATTGCCCTGGCGTTCGATATTTTGCAGCGCGCGCTGGCCGTCATGCGGCATGATGCCCTGAGTCAGTACCAGATAACGGCGCAAATCAATAATTTTATCCACATGTTCGTTGCCTACGGGGCACTGATCCTCGCAATTACGGCAGGTCGTACAAGCCCACAGCTCCTCTTCGGTGATCACACCGCCGATCAATTCCACCTCCAGCGGATTGTGTCCGCTGCTTGCTGCGAAGGCCGCAGCAGGCACCCACGGCGATTTCGACGTGATGGCGGCGCCCTTCTCCGTCAGATGATCGCGCAGCTTCGTGATCAAATGCATCGGGGAAAGCAGCTTGCCTGTCGTATGGGCCGGGCACATACTTGTGCATCGCCCGCATTCGACACAGGAATAGAAATCAAGCATCTGCTTCCGGGTGAAATCTTCGATTTTCCCGACGCCGAACGATTCCGCATCCTCATCCTCCAATTGCAGAGACGCCAGCTTCCCGACAGGCTCCGTGCGACGAAGCCATATATTAAGCGGAGCTGTCAGGATATGAAAATGTTTGGACTGCGGCACATAGACCAGGAAGGCCAGAAGGATCAGCAGATGCATCCACCAGCTCGCATAGAAACCGATCGTTGCGCCCGTATGCGACAATCCGCTGAAAAGGACGGCGAAGACCGAGGAAATAGGGGCGAACCTTGAAATGCCGGCCCCTTCGCGTACCCGCTCGAAGCCACCGCTCACCACGACGGAAAGCATGAGGAAGAAAATAAAGAAAACGACGATACTCGGCTTCCATCCGCGCTTCAGCCTCTTCAGTTTCTCGATATACCGGCGGTATGTGGCGTACCCCATGGCCAGCACAATCAAAGCAACCGTCACTTCTTGAATGAATGTGAAATAGTCGTAGCCCGGAAGCGGCAAACCACGGCCGATTAATCCTTTCAGAATGAGATCGAGTGCACCTAACTGCAGAATAAGAAAGCCGTAAAAGATGATGATATGCATGATCCCGCTCTTCCTATCCTTCAGCAGCTTCGTCTGTCCGAACACTTGGACGGCGAATTCCTTCAGCCGGGCTTTCGCTTCCTGCTTCAAATTCACTTCTTTCCCGAGCTGAATGTACAAATAGCGGTGATATACGACCCTCCAGAACAAGTACAGAGCACATCCCGTAACCGCCAGAAACAATACGAACTGAACGAGCGAAGCAATCATAGAGTACCTCCTTAACCAATGAAGATAGCGCTTACATGCAGACAACGTAAAAAAGCAAGTTCCATATTCCTCTATTGCCAGAGTCTGAAAAATGCTTATCTGCATGGTGTAAGCCGGCTAACTTTCTTACTTGCTTCTTAGGCTGAATAAGTCGTTGACAAGGCGTACGGCGTATTTTATGATGAGAATACAAAAAATGAATGAGTATTCATTCACCGATATCAGTATCTTAACACCGAGGTGATCTCCTTGACAAGTAGCAAAAAACCAGACAAGTATTACGCTATCCTCGAAGGCGCGCTGAAAGTGTTCGCCGAATACGGTTTTCACAAATCACAAGTATCCCGAATTGCCAAGGAGGCCGGGGTGGCCGACGGAACCATCTACTTATATTTCAAGAAGAAGGAGGATATTCTGACCGGCTTGTTTCAAGAGAAATTAGGCGAGCTTGTAGAGAAGTTCAACCAAGGCGTTACGGAAGAAATGACGGCGAAGGAAGCCCTGCGGAAGGTTTGCGAAATTCACTTCGGCGAACTGGAGGCCAATGTCAATCTGGCTTTCCTTACGCAAATCGAGCTTAGACAGAGCGATCTGGAGCTTCGTCAAGAGATCGGCCAAGCACTCAAGAGATATATTATCCTGATCGAAAATATATTAGAAAGAGGCAAGCGCGACGGAAGCTTCCGTGCCGATATCGATGTGAAGCTCGTCAGACTGCTGATCTTCGGCGGTATGGACGAAGTCGTGACTTCTTGGCTCATCTCCGGGCAGAAGTATTCGTTAACCGCTCAAGTCGGCCCCACCGTTAACTTCTTCATGAAAGGCATCGAGTCTTAAGCGTCCGTATACTATGTATATTCAGGAAGGAGCTTGGCTATGGACATTTTTGTGTTATTGAAGCAAACGTTCGATACAGAAGAGCGAATTGTCCTGCAAGATGGAGCCGTTCAAGAGGATGGCGCCAAATTCGTGATTAATCCGTACGATGAATACGCCGTCGAGCAGGCTATCCAGCTGCGGGACGAATTCGGAGGGAAAGTGACGCTGCTGTCCGTCGGACCCGAACGCACAGCTGAGGCGCTGCGCACCGCGCTCGCCATGGGAGCCGACGAAGCCGTACTCATTTCGGATGAGCGCATTCAAGGCGATGAGTTCGAGGTTGCCGAAATATTGGCGCATTATTTGCGCAGCGAAGCTTACGACCTGCTGCTAGGCGGCAACTTCTCGGTAGACAACGGCGCCGGCCAAGTAGCCATCCGGCTTGCCTCCCTGCTCGATCTGCCGCACGCGGCGTCAATTACGAAGCTTGAAATAACCGGGAGCACAGCGGTTGCGCACCGCGATGCGGAAGGCGACATCGAGGTGATCGAAGTTCCGCTCCCTGCCCTCTTCACGGCGCAGCAGGGCTTGAACGAGCCGCGCTATCCTTCCCTGCCGGGCATTATGAAGGCGAAGAAAAAGCCGTTCCGGCACTTATCGCTGGATGATATCGACGGCGCTGCATCAGCTGTCGCCAAGACGTCGCGGCTCGCCTTGACGCTGCCGCCTGAGCGTCAAGCCGGACGCATTCTCCAAGGCGAGCTTGCCCAGCAGGTCTCGGAATTAGTGCAAGCCTTGCGCCACGAATCCAAAGTGATCTAAGAAGGGGAGGTTACCTGTATGGCGAAAACATTTCTCGTCGTTGCTGAAGCTCGCGGTGGCAAGCTGCGTCAAGTATCCTTCGAAGCGCTGCGCGCTGCGCAGCTGTCCGCCGGGAATGGCGATGCCATCCATGCCGTCTTGATCGGCGGCAGCGGAACCAAAGCGCTTGCCGGCGAGCTTGCCGCCTATGGCGCAGAGTCCGTCTATGCCGTAGAAGATACGGCGCTTGAGAGCTACAACCCGGAAGCCTATTTGAGCGCGCTGCTCGCGGTTATGGCAGAAGCGAAGCCGGGAGCGCTCTACTTCGGCCACACGGCAGCCGGCCGCGATCTTGCGCCGCTGGCCGCTGCGAAACTTGGCGCCGGCCAGCTCTCGGACGTGACGGCGATTGCCCGCAGCGGGGATGGCGTCACGTTCACCCGCCCGCTCTACGCCGGCAAGGCGGTTGAGCAGAAAACGTTCACCGACCCGGACGGCACCTGGGTCGTGACGATCCGGCCGAACAACATCGCCGCGCAGGAGCCGGACGCTTCGCGCCAGGCTTCGGTGATCGATGTTGCTTACCCCGCCCCCTCCCTGCGCAGCGTCATTCGGGAGGTCGTGAAGAAAACGTCCGGCACAATAGACTTGGCGGAAGCCAAGATCGTCGTCTCCGGCGGACGGGGCGTGCGCAGCGCCGAAGGCTTCCGGCCGCTCGAAGAGCTGGCTGCCGTCTTGGGCGGCGCTGTCGGCGCTTCCCGTGGAGCCTGCGACGCGGGGTACTGCGAATACGCGATGCAGATCGGCCAGACCGGCAAGGTCGTGACGCCGGAAATCTACATCGCGTGCGGTATTAGCGGCGCCATCCAGCATTTGGCGGGGATGAGCTCCTCGCGCGTCATCATCGCGATTAACAAGGATGCGGAGGCGCCGATCTTCAAAGTCGCCGACTACGGCATCGTCGGCGATCTGTTCGAGGTCGTGCCGCTGCTGACCGAGGAATTCCGGCAGCTGTTGAAATAACAAATCACCCCGCTTAGGCCTTCTTCAGCCTCTGCGGGGTTTATTCTTTACTTGTGCTATGAGATCATTTCCATTACACTCATGCTAATTTACTTACAAGGAGAGTTTCATTATGCCCCTGACACCGACTGAAGTCGTTCAGCAATTTTTCCATCATGTTCGTTCCGGAAGCCAACCCGACAGTGCGCACCGCTATATGGCCGAACACGTCCTGGCCCATCAAGTGACCGCGGAGAAGGAAACCACAGTCCGCCGTACGCCGGCGAACTATGCCGACCATGTCCGGGAAATGATCGCCGCCTACGGTTCTTTCCAATTGGAAATCCAGGAGCTAATCGCTCAGAACGACCGCGTCTACGTTCGCTGGAAGCAAACCGGCACGCATATCGGCGAAGTAGACGGATATGCGCCGACAGGCAAACCGGTCGTCGAGATCGCCAGCGCCGTTTATCGCGTCGAGAACGAGCGAATCGCCGAATACTGGATCCAAATCGACCGCCAGGGCATTGCCTTGCAGCTTCAGCGCAATGCCTAGCCGGATAGCCTTATTTCCACAGCCAGAAAAGGCTAAATATGCACTTCTCGCAAATGCCGCTCTATCTCCGGCAAGTCCATCTACGTTATCCGCTCGACTTGCCGGTCCAACCAGTCGGCCAAATCCGCCGTCACTTCCTCACGGTTCACCTCGTTCAGCATCTCATGCCGTCCGCCTGGATACAGCTTGGAGCTGACGTCCTTCAATCCTAACTGCTGGTACGTGCGAATTAAAGCGCGGACTCCCCGCCCGTGCCCGCCAACCGGGTCTTCCTCGCCCGAGAAAATATAGACCGGCAGCTCCTTCGGCACCCTCCGCAGATGGGCGGGACGATGGATCTCCTTCAACCCGCGGAAGAAATCCCGGAAAAAGCCCGCTGTAAACGTTACGCCGCAATAGGGATCCGCCATATAGGCATCAACCTCCGCCGCGTCCCTGCTGAGCCAGTCATACGGCGTACGGTTCGGGGCGAACTTCTTGTTGTAGGCGCCGAAAGATAGCGCCGTCAACAGAGTGCTGCGGTGATGCTCTCCCCGCACAGCGGCTTCCGAAGCCGCGAGCAGGATACCCGCTTGCAGCGCAGCTCCTTCTTTGCCGTTCGAACCGGACAACACGATGCCCTGCACTTGGTCCGGATGCAGCGCCGCATAAGAACCCATATAATGCTGCGTCAGAAACGACCCCATGCTGTGTCCCATAACAAACAGCGGCCGCCTACTCGGATGCCGTTTCCGGATCTGATCGGTAATCTGTCCCATATGACGGACCATTTGATGAAAGCTGTCCTTCCCGAACACCCCGACCGCTTCCGGCGAACCCGCCGTCCGCCCATGACCGAGATGATCGTTCGCATAGACCGCATAGCCTCTACCTGTAAGCTCTTCCGCCAATCGTTCATACCTGGCCGCCGTTTCCGCCATGCCATGTGCGATTTGGACGATGGCTTTGACGGCTGCATCCC
Source organism: Bacillus sp. 3255 (assembly GCF_031456485.1). Lineage (NCBI taxonomy): Bacteria > Bacillati > Bacillota > Bacilli > Caryophanales > Bacillaceae > Bacillus > Bacillus sp. 3255. Next base: position 177,753 of record NZ_JAVDUS010000013.1, on the reverse strand, counting down.
CTTCCGGCAGCCATTCGTAAACATGGTGATCCTTCTGTTCTTCATCCCGCCATATGAAATGCTTTTTTTGCATAAAACCCCGCCCTCCTGAACTTCATCCGCTGCTTTCAGTATAGCGTTCTTGGCAAATGAAAACAGCCCCCTTTTCGGAGAAAGGAGGCTGTTCGTTGCATCATGCATGTATAATAGCTAGGCCTTGCTTGTTTGTTTCACAGCTTTCACAGCTTGCAGCTGGGATTGATTCGGCGCGTCAAATCGTTTTCGTTCTGTTTTATCGATCTGTGCGATTTTCCCGTCATGCACGACAATTTGCACAGAACCGTATTCCAATCCGTTTAACATTTGCTTAATTCGATCTACCCATAATTCGTCTAGTTCCAATGGTTTCGCCATGCCCATTCCTCCGCTTCTTATCAGATCGTCCAATCGTTCCAATCATTTTTCCTTTTCTGTATGAAAGTTAACCAGTTGCTCGTCTTCTCCAGCAGCTCCGCCGTGGAACCCGAAGTCGAATACGTGTGATCCGCTTGAAACACTAGATCCAGTTCGCATTGTCCCTCATTGCGCAACCAGAACATTTTCTGATAGAGCGGCGCATAATCGACCGGGATGATTTCATCCGCCGTACCGTGTATGACAAGTACGTCGCCGTTAAACTTGCGCAGCTGTTCGAAAGGCTGGTGCTGTGCCAAAGAATCGAAGAAACGGCTTGATAACGAATAGCCATGATGATCGATCGCACCGCCGGCCGGCAGCTTCTCGTATTCGCTCTTGCCTACGATCCGCACGATATCGTTGTGCGGGTGTGCGACCGCAGACCACAGCACGAGCGTTTTGACCCGGGAATCCTTGGCTGCCGTAAGAACAGCCGTAGCGCCTCCCAAGCTGTGTCCTACCAGGATCACACGGCTCAGATCTACACAATCAATCGTAAAGGCGTAATCAATCACTCTTCTCGTCTGCTCGATCAGAACATCAAGCCCGCCTGAGCCGTACTCGCCGGTGCTTTCACCGCAACCGCCATAGTCGAAGCGCAGTACCAAGTAACCTTTCGAGCTGAACTCACGGGCCGCCTTCACGAATAACCGATCCACCCCTACCCGGCTTCCGATAAAGCCATGGCAGATGATGATGAGCGGCCAACGTTGACAATCTCCAGCGGCTCCTGATTGATTCGTGGGGTAATGCAGCGTTGCGGCTAATTCAATGTCGTCGCTTTGTATCGTGATGGCATGCTCCATGAGACAAACTCCCTTTCGTATAATTCCGATAAGATTAGTGAGGATTAATGTTATACCAATATTAGCATCCGCGTACGAGGGTGTCAATCCTGTTTTTAACATTTTTTTCAGATCATAAAGCTATAATTTGATTAGGGACCCTTGCTGCATATTCACTTCAAGTGAGAGTCTTTCCATTTTCCCCCTTCATTAACCGCACGAATTTATCAACGGGCTTTCACGACCTCCCACGGCGCCCATAATCTGCGCTGCAACCGTCATTTCGGCTATCCTGGGTACAAGCGCATTTGATCGCTTCATCTAATACTCATTCAGCTCTATTCCTGTTCTGCTTTTGATGATTATCAATTTTTTTGAACATTTCCATAAAGAACTGAAATAAATATATTGACAAATTTGACCACACACTGTTATATTCATCTTATTATTCCGAGTAAAACACTATGTTTAATAAAAATGGGTGGTGTAATGTGGTTAAATCGGTGTTTAAAGCTACGGTTCGATCTGTGCTTATCGGCTATTTGATCGTGCTTCTTTTGATCCCGATCGGTTCTATTTATTTCAAAGGATTCTCTTTGGGATGGGAACCATTCTGGAGTGAAGTCACTGGACCTTTAGCCTGGAAGTCCATCTTGCTGACGGTTAAGCTCAGCATTATTTCAACGATTATTCAAGCACTCATTGGCACTATTATCGCGTACGTTCTTGTCAGGTACAGCTTCCGCGGGAAGAGCATTCTCAACAGCATGGTCGATCTTCCCTTCTCGCTTCCGACATCCGTTGCCGGACTCATGTTTCTTACGCTGCTCGGTCCTTCCAGTCCACTGGGCGCCTGGTTGGAACATGCCGGTATCAAGCTGCTTTACAACCAAACGGCGATCGTCATCGGGTTAGTATTCGTCACATTTCCCTTCGTCGTAAGAACCGTTCAGCCATTGCTGGAGCAGATCGATCCGGCTGAAGAGCAAGCCAGCTTCACGCTTGGCGCCAGCCGCTTCTATACATTCTGCCGCATCGTCTTTCCGGCTGTTCTTCCCGGCATTCTCGCCGGCAGTATGCTTGCCTTCTCTCGATCATTAGCCGAATTCGGCGCCATCTCCCTCATATCCGGTAATTTACCGGGCAAAACGATGGTCGCATCGGTCTATATATACGGTGAAACGCAAAATTACAACCCTGAAGGGGCCGCCGCCATCTCACTCGTGCTCCTTACATTGTCGCTTCTCATTCTGTGGATCATCAATGTACTGACACGCGGAAAGGGGCGCCTTGCATGAGAAAACTATTAATCGGCATTTCGTTCCTGGTCATATTCCTGCTTATCATGCTGCCGTTCCTCGGCGTTGCGTTCGGTGCTTTCGAAGAAGGACCGAAAGCCTTTCTCGATTCGTTGACAAGACCTGAAGCGCTGCACGCTATGAAAATTTCACTCATCATCGTCGTTGTCGTTACACTGCTGAATACGATTGTAGGCGTCTATCTTTCTTTGGAAATCGTAAGAGGTTCCTGGATCTCACGTAAATTGAAACCATTCATCAATGCCATAATTGATTTGCCTTTTGCCGTATCTCCCGTCATCGTCGGTCTAATGGTCATTCTTATCTTCGGTCCGAATACCGCTTTGGGCGCATTCATGGAAGATCATCAGATGAAAGTTGTTTATGCCATTCCCGGGATGATCCTGGCGACTATGTTCATTACGTTCCCTCTCATGGTGCGGGAAGTCGTTCCTCTGCTCGAAGAAATCGGTACGCAATCGGAAGAAGCTTCCGCCACATTAGGCGCAGGTCCTTGGCGTACGTTCTTCCAAATCACCTGGCCGGGCATCCGGTGGGGCGTCGTGTACGGACTTATTTTAACCATCGCCAGATCGCTTGGCGAATTCGGCTCCATTCTCGTCGTGTCAGGCAACATCATTAACCAAACGCAGACGGCAACTACGCTCGTTTATCAAGACGCCGAGCAATTCCAGCTCACAGCGGCGAATAGCGTCGCATTCGTACTAGGTCTTATTTCCATTTCGATCCTTTTAGCGCTGGAGTGGCTGAAACGAAGAAGCGAGAAATTGAGAAGTCATTAAGGAGGAACTCCCATGCATATTGAAGTCAGAAATCTCAATAAACACTTCGGCGCCTTTCATGCCATCAAAGATGTGAATTTCTCGGTTACGAAAGGCCATCTCGTAGGCTTGATCGGACCCAGCGGCGGCGGCAAAACGTCCATCCTGCGCATGCTGTCCGGACTCGAAAGTCCGACGACCGGAGACATTTACTTCGACGGCAAGCTGGCCACGCATCTGCCCGTTCAAGAGCGGGGCATCGGCTTTGTTTTCCAAAGCTACGCCCTCTTCAAGCATATGACCGTGTTCGATAATGTCGCCTACGGCCTCAAAGTATTGAAAAAACCGAAAGCATTCATCCGCGAGCGGGTTACTTACTTGCTTCATCTGATGGGTCTCGCCGGCAACGAGCACAAATATCCGCATCAGCTTTCCGGAGGACAACGGCAGCGGGTTGCTTTCGCCAGAGCTCTGGCACCGGAGCCCCAGTTGCTCCTGCTCGATGAACCGTTCGCGGCGATTGACGCGAAAATCCGCAAAGAACTGCGACTATGGCTGCGCAACCTGATCGACGAGTTCAAAGTTACGACCTTGTTCGTTACCCATGACCAGGATGAGGCTATCGAAGTCGCCGACGAGATCATTATTGTGCAGGGCGGCAAAATCGAGCAGCAAGGCAGCCCATGGGAAATTTACACGCAGCCTGCCTCCTCTTTCGTTGCATCGTTTATCGGTGAATCCAACGTCATTGCCAAGTATGTGCCGCTGAACGGCTTCCCTTACCTGGATACCATCCAGCAAGACGGGCGCTGGCTATCGGATGTGCATGTGCTCATCCGTCCCGAGTCCATCGAAGTGCGTCCTCACGATGTCAGCCATCTTGCGACAGCCGGGGAGAAAGGCAAGGTCACGCATGTACATTTCCGCGGTGATTCCTGGTATTTGGAAATTGCCACAGGCGACCTGAAATTGTTCGCTTATCAGTCCGTGAAAGAGAAAATTTATCAACCCGGAGACGAAGTGAACATTCTCATTCACCAGATGTCCGTTTTCACCCAAACCGAGAACATCGTCATTGAGAATCAGGCGAAACAAGATCCGCTGCCTGTTTTTATATAAAAAAATAAACACAATCATGAAGGGGAGTTGTAACACTATGAAATCATTCAAATCACTTGGCCTTGTCACTGCCGCACTCGTAACAGCAAGCATCGCATTGACCGCTTGCGGAACAGGCACCAAATCGGCAAATGCGCCTGCTTCATCGGCAGCTGCAACCACGGCGGCGGCAGCGAGCGCAACGCCAAAAGCAGAAGGCGGTAAAGTAACGATTACGATCGGCGCTTACTCCATTCTGAAGGACTCCTTCGATGTCATCCTGCCCAAATTCAAAGAAGAGTGGAAAAAGAAAACCGGTCAAACCGTCGAATTCCAAGAATCCTACGTAGCTTCCGGTTCCCAAGCTACGGCGATCATTCAAGGTTTCGAAGCTGACATTGCACCGTTGTCATTGGAAGGTGACATCCAGAAAATCGTCGAGAAAGGCCTTATTACACACGACTGGAAAAATAACCAGTTTAAAGGGAATATCACCGCTTCCATTGCAGCCATCGGCGTTCGCGAAGGCAATCCGAAAGGCATCAAGGACTGGGAAGACTTGGCGAAGCCAGGCGTTGAAGTGCTGATCCCGAACCCGAGCACATCCGGCGGAGCCAAATGGGACATCAACGCGATCTACGGCGCCGGTCTGAAAGTTTCCGAGGCTGCCGGGAAGAAAGATCCGGCCTTCGCCAAAGATTATGTAGCCAAGGTGTACAAAAACATCAAAGTGCTCGATAAAAGCGGCGCAGACTCTCTCGCCACCTTCGATAAAGGCGTAGGCGATGCCATCGTCACGTACGAGAACGAGCTTATTTCCCGGATTCAAGCGGGCAAAAAGTATGTGGAAGTGATTCCGCAGTACACGACGTCCATCGAAAATCCGGTTGCCATTATCGATAAAAACGTCGATAAGCACGGCAACCGCGCAGCCGTTGAAGCATTCCGCGATTTCTTGTGGAGCGCTGATGCGCAAAAAGTGTTCGCCGACAAAGGCTTCCGTTCCGTGCTTCCGGAAGTAGCGAAGCAGTACGAGAAAAACTACACCACGCCGGCCGGCCTATTCAACATTGAATACCTTGGCGGTTGGGACAAAGTCAACAAGGAGCTTTACGGCAAAGGCGCCATCTGGGAAACAATCCTGGCAGAAGGCGGAGCGAAGTAAGGAAGGTGTCCCCGGCCATTCGAATGGCCGGGGTTTTTCTTTCGTGTTCTCTCTAACGGTCTCCAGAGCCGCTAAATGGATGAAAATCGCCTGATTTCACTTCTAACGGACACAGGTGACCTTATTTGCGGTTATTTCGCAGCATATGCCTTGGAATTGTGCAAATAACGGCGTGTGTGTCCGTTACACTCGCTAAATGGCATAAATTCGCAAAATAGCGGCTGCCTCTGTCCGCTAGAATCAAGAAGGCATCGTATTCTGCAAAAAGCACACCAAAAAAAGGTGCTGAGCATCTCCAAGCTGCTCAGCACCTTTTCATTTTACGTCATAAGCATTTATCTGCCGTCGCCGTCCAATAAATTCCCCAAGCCGCCTAGAATGCCGCCTTCTTCCTTCCTGCCGCCTGCGCGAGCTGCGGAAGCCATGCGATCCGCCAATCGGCTGAACGGCAGCGATTGAATCCACACCCGGCCAGGTCCGCGAAGCGTAGCGAAGAATAATCCTTCGCCGCCGAACAGGGCCGTTTTGACCCCTTTGACCATTTCGATATCATAATCGACCTCTTGCGTCATGGCTACCAGACAGCCGGTATCCACGCGAATCACCTCACCTGGGCGAAGCACGCGCTCGCAGATCGAGCCGCCCGCATGTACGAATGCAAGGCCGTCGCCTTCGATCTTTTGCATAATGAAGCCTTCACCGCCGAAGAAGCCGGCCCCCAGCTTACGCTGGAACGCAATGCCAACCGAGACGCCTTTGGCTGCGCAAAGGAACGAATCTTTTTGACAAATTAACTTGCCGCCTAACGTGGATAAGTCCATCGGAATAATTTTGCCGGGATACGGAGCTGCAAATGTAACTTGTTCTTTCCCGCTGCGGCTTTGGTTCGTGAAAACCGTCATAAATAAGCTTTCGCCGGTCAGCAGCCGCTTGCCCGCTCCGAGCAGCTTGCCCATGAACCCTTTATTATCACTGGAACCATCGCCAAACACCGTCTCCATCTGGATGCTCTGATCCATCATCATCATACTTCCGGCTTCTGCAACAACGCTTTCACCCGGGTCCAATTCAATTTCGACGTACTGCATTTCATTACCTAACACGCGATAATCGATTTCATGAGCATTCATAGAAGAAATAACCTCCGATAATAGGATTCAAACTAATAAGATTTCCTCATTTCTGTCCCATTCCTTACGAATATCTCGATATTTGGTTTCAAATGCTTCTTATTTTGTGCAAAAAATAGCTGCATAGCATGTAAATCGCGACACCCAAAACAAGGATCGACGCGGATTCGATAAGCATCTCCGATGTGCTGGCAGAGACGCCAAACGACACCTTGCTGCTTAAATGCTCGCTTGCCGAGTATGCCTGCACAATATCGGGCGTGTACTTCATAACCATGTAGTACCCCCATGCCATCTTAATGATGTAGTAGACAACGAGGAAAAGACAAGCGAAAACGATTGATTTGAAAAACGTTCTTGCCATGCGTGTCTCCTTTCGGACGGAAAGTTCTTTTACCATAATAACCCATTTCCTGGCGGATGCCTACTAAAATATGGGTCGCCCGGTGCGCACTTCTCCTCCATGTCCCTTTCATGAGTCAACGGGATCGTAACTGGATGGTCACTCTGAAGAACGCACTCTCTCTGTAAACTTCGCTGTCTCCCCCGGACTACGCAAAAAAAGCAGCCCCCGCGGGGACTGCTTTAGTTACTCATATTTACGCTCTTCTTTTCGCAGTTTGCGCGCGGCATACCGCGTTTCAGCCGTTTCGAAAAGGCGCTTCTCTTCCTCAGTCTCCGGAATAATCCCCGGTACCGGACAAGGCTGGCCGTATTCATCCAACGCTACGAAGGTTAAATAAGAGTTGGCCGTACGCTTCTTCTCACCGGTCAGCAAATTTTCCGATTCGATTTTCACGAAAACTTCCATCGAGCTGCGATGCGTCCACGTGACGAACGCTTCCAATTGAATCGCTTCGCCCAACTTAACCGGCGCAAAGAAATCCAAGCTGTCGCTCGATGCCGTCACGACTCCGCGCCGCGAATGGCGCATAGAAGCAATGGTTGCCACTTTGTCAATATACTGCATGACACGCCCGCCGAAAACGGTATTATGGTAATTGGTGTCCGCAGGTAAAATAATTTCGGTCAGCACGGTTCGGGAGAGTCTTGCTGGTTTCGCTTCCATGTAGGTTCCTCCTGAAGATGACAAGCAGCTATTATGATTTCTTATCTCTTAATCCCTGACACTTAAAGCACTTAAAGCATCTTAAGAGCCTAAAGTGCCAAAAGAGTCTAAAGCTTTCAAAACCTAAACCTGGCAATCAATCACTCGTAGTTCAGTCTCAGCTTACCTGCCGCTTCCTTCGCAAAGCTGCGCGCTTCTTGAACCGTCGTGCCGCTGCTTAACGCTACGGCCATGCGGCGTCCTACCTTCGTCTCCGGCTTGCCGAACACGCGGACCTGCGTATTGGGCACGGACAAAGCCTCTTCCAAGCCGCTGATCGTGTATTCGACTTGCTCGCGGTCGGCTTTGAGCGTATAGCTGGCTCCCGGCGTCAGCAGACGAATGCCGGTAATCGGCAGCCCCAGAATCGCTCGTGCGTGCAAAGCGAACTCGCTCAAATCCTGGGTTGCCATCGTCACCATCCCCGTATCGTGCGGGCGAGGCGACACTTCACTGAAATACACGCCATCTTTCGTCAAGAACAGCTCGACTCCGTAGATCCCATAGCCGCCAAGCGCGTCAGTGATCGTCTTGGCCATGTGCTGCGCGTCCGCAATTTGCGCCTCAGTCATCTCGTGCGGCTGCCACGATTCGATGTAGTCGCCGTCTTTCTGAATATGACCGATCGGTTCGCAGTAGGTCGTTCCGGATACGGAGCGAACGGTCAGCAGCGTAATTTCCGATTCGAAATGAATGAATTCTTCTACGATCACTCGCGCATTTTTGGCCCGTCCGCCTTCCATCGCGATGTTCCACGATTGTTCCACACCCTCCGGCGTGCGGCATACGCTTTGACCTTTGCCCGAAGAGCTCATGATCGGCTTGATCACACACGGTGTACCGATTTCGGCAACGGCGGCATGGAGCTCTTCCAGCGAGTTGGCGAACGCGTATTTCGCCGTTCTCAGCTGCAACGTTTCCGAAGCCAGCCGGCGAATCCCTTCCCGATCCATCGTCAAGCGGGAAGCGGTAGCCGTTGGAATCACGCGATAGCCCTCTTTCTCCAGTTCAACAAGCTCCGGTGTCGCGATTGCTTCAATCTCAGGAACGATCAAATCCGGTTGCTCTTGCTGGATCAGCGCTCTGAGCTGCTCGCCGTCCAGCATATTGATCACATGACTGCGGTGAGCGACCTGCATCGCCGGGGCGTGCGCATAACGGTCGACGGCAATCGTTTCAATGCCGAGACGCTGGGCTTCAATCACAACTTCTTTGCCGAGCTCGCCTGAACCCAGCAGCATGATTTTTTTTGCTTGTTTCGATAGTGGTGCTCCGTACATGAAATTATTTCCCCCTTAATGTTGTGCCCAACTCCAATAAGCTTATTACAGTTTCACTTGTATGTAAGTATAGATAACCATCATGGCATAAACAGGGTATAGCGCCAACATTCCTCAGCGAATACCCTGATCTATTGTATAAGATTTCGACACTAAAAGATAGATTTCAGCAAAAGTTTGCGTAAAATCGGCACGAGCTGCTCCGTCAACTCGGTAACGTGAGGCACCACGATGGAACTGCGCCCGTACATGTTGCGCATCGCATTCCGCTCCGTCTCATGCACCGTTCCATTGGCCAGAAAGACGGAGATGACTTCGATGCCAAGCCGGCGGGCGCGCAGCACGGCTTCATAGGTGTCGAGGATGCCGACCTCGTTGTAATTCGCTGCCGACGGCTCGCCATCCGAGAACACCAGCAGAATGCGCTGGCGCTCCGCGCGGCGCAGCAGCCGCTCTGTCATACAGCGAATGGCGAAGCCGTCGCGGTTATCCTGCTGCGGCTCCAGCTGCATCAGCGCCGCGCCGCTTCCGCCGGACAGCGACGAGCCGAAGTCGACCGCAACCTGGAACAGGTTGGGCGCTTCGCGCTCCGTCACGCGGTCCGCATCCTCCCAGAAGCCCACGATCTCGTGGGGGATTCGCAGATTTTGCAGGGTCTCGTGGAACAACACGAGCCCCAGCTTGGTTTCGTCCATCTTGTCATACATGGACGCCGAGCAGTCGACGAGCAGCGCGAACGCCGCATCGAGCTGCGGAACCGGTGCGCGCTTCTTATAGAAGAGGCGCGGCATCTCCTGCGTAACGGCTCGCGTCAGCCGCTTATCGAGCCGCCCGAACAGCCGGTCGCCGCGCGGGGCGATCCGCTGCTGCTGCAGCGTGCGCCGAATCGCACGCTGCAGCGGCCTCGCGAGCGGTGCCGCGCGCTCGCTCAGGCGCCTGTAGGCGGCTTCCTGCGAAGCCGTCGGCCGCCCAGGCGCCAGCCATGTCGCCGTCGCGAACGCGGCAACGCCGCCCTCCCCGTGCCCCGCGGCCGCGGGCACGTCGGCCTTGGCGCGCCGCTCGGCGGCGGCGCCGGTGCGCTGGGCGCGCATGGAGCGCCCCTGCTGGATGGCGAGCGCCTGGTCGGCGGCATCGCCCTCGCGGGGCGCACCCCCGAGCGCGGCTGTGCGCGAGCCGCGCTCCAGCTCGAACCGCAGCTGCGAGGAGCTGCGGTCGCTGCTCTCGCGGTGCCAGGTCGGCAAGCGCTCCTGGCCCGGCAGTTGCCGCTCCCCTTCCTGCTCGGGGAGCGTGTCCCCGCCGGCGAGCCGCTTCGCGCGTGCAAGCTCGCCCCGGTAACCGGCCGGCAGCGGCTCCGCCGTGCCGCTTCCCGGCTGCATCCAGAAATAGGCTGACACTGCATCCCGCTCAAGTCCATAGGCGATCGATGCCATCATCTCTTCGCAGATTGCGGCGACTTGCGCCGTGTGCTCCGCCTCCTCGATGCGTTCCAGCAGCGGGTACAGCTGCGTTAAGCTAGCCGCTATGCCCACGCCTTGGGCGGCAGACGCACTCCACTCAGCTCCGGTAAACCACCCGTAGATGAACAACAGCATGGCGTCCGCCCATTCTTCCCGGTTCACATGCGTGCGCAGCTTATGACCGTAATACGCGCCATAGATTCGATGCCGGATCGCAAATACCCGGGCGGTTCCTGGCCGGCGCGCGCGGCAAATCCGTTCAAGCCGCACATCCTCGCACAGCGCAAACAACGAATTCGCCAGCTTCGGCATGGACGTCATCTTGCTCCGGTCCAAATACGAGCTTACCGCCTCCGCGCCTGTAAACCATGCACTGCCGATCCCACGCAGCATGACATCGCTCTTCATCCCCGCCGCCTTATCCGCCGGCGGGTAATCCCACCAGAATTGGCTGACCGTCATTCGCGCCGTCAGTTCGTCGTAGTGGGCGTGGAATGCCGCTTCCACTTCAAGCTCTTTGCGCTTGGTAAATATTTTTGCCAAATCGACCAGCTGCATCTGCAGCATGGCGTCGATTTTATCGTCGAGCATACTGATTTTGCCTACAAACATCGCTTAGAACAACGTTTCCGCCGCATTAAGCACGGCAGCACGTTCCCTTTCGTCCTCCAATTTATCGGCAATCGCTCTCGTTACCGCTCGCATTGGAGGAATATAAGCCGTAAGGTCGCATGCATCGAGCAGCGCTCGAACAGATCCGGCTTCATCCGGCAATTGTCCCATTTCAATCAGCGTCAATAGATCCGATGACAGCTGTACATAGGTTCTGAGCAGCTTATCGTCTTGAAGCATGGATTTGCTTTTCAACAGGCGAAATAACGAATCTCCTTGCAGATACGGAACATCCACGGTGACGAACCTGTTTTTCAGCGCTTCATTCAGCGGCACGGTCCCCATATACCCTTCGTTGATGGCAGCTACGACTCTGAATTCGGGGTGTGCGGTAATCACTTCACCCGTAAACGGATTCGTAACCGATCTGCGGTAATCGAGAACCCCGTTGATCAGCGACAGCGTTTCCGGCTTTGCCATATTGATTTCATCGATGTACAAGAGGTGACCTTTCGTCATCGCTTTCATAATCGGTCCCGGGATGAACGCGATTTCCGTGCGTCCCTGCTCGTCATGAGTCAGCGTCTTAAACCCGAGGAGCGCTTCCGCATCCAAATCGGTGGAGCAATTCACGGATTGCATCGGGAGCTCGAACAGTGCGGAAACATGCTCGGCCAGCTTCGTTTTTCCCGATCCGGTCGGACCTTTCAGCAATACGTTCTTACCCAGAAACAGAGCAATTACCGTATCGCTCAAAATATCTTCATTCGGTGCTTCGAACGATGCGGTGCCAATCAGCCTCACATCCTCAGGCGCAGTCCCTGGTTGTCTGAGCCTTCTATTCTGCTCCAACTTCTCTCTTATTGCTTGCGGTAATGATGCGGTAATCATACGAGTTGATGTTCCTCTCCTGATTTGTTGATCTTCTTACTATTCATCAGGAAAGCTTTGGTTGTCAAGCCTGTCAAGGCAGCCAAGGCTCGTCAATGATCGAATGGGCATAGAAAGCCATCGCTTCTCCGCATTTCGGACAGCTCGGCTTCATCTGCGCTTCGTTATAGGATAAGGCCAAAGCATAAGAGGTCTCGCTATTGATAGCCCGAACAACATCTTCCTGATGCACATAGTCGCATTGACGCGAACTGCAGTAGGCTCTGACTTTGTATTTGTTGCTCATGATTCCTGCTCCCCCTTAAACACGTGTACCATCGTGATAACGACAAAACCCTCAGCAGGGCGCTGAGGGAGAACGTAACGGTCTGCGGCTAATCCTTCTTATCCTTTAAGGCAGCATTCCTTTTTGGCCAGTCGAATAGCTCGGGAACGCATACTGGATCATCGTATTAAACTCATTCATGTACGTGTCCATCTTTTTGTTTTTCAACTGTTGGCCGTCATAATACATCATTCTGTTGACAAAATGCGGATTCGTAGAGATGAAAATGTTGGCATCGGGATAGATGCGTGTCAGCGTATTCCTAATGGCATTCGCACTTTCCGCCGGCAGCGGTTTGGCCGAGAGCCAATCCATCGACGACCCCACACCGGACCCGAACAAGCCCGCTTCATTCTCCGGATCGTTCGTTTTGCTAAGAATTTTGTCGGCGCTCATCGCCTGCATGCCCCCCATATCCACGGCAACATAAATGTTGTTATCCGTTATGGCGACGGCCGCGGGACCGAGATGCGCGGCTTGGATAATGCCATCCGCCAAATCCCGGCTCATCGTCAAATGCGTGTTCGTATGCGCTTTAACATTGTCAAGCGTGGGCGGCTGCATGGAAGGCAGCGGCCCTTGATTGATGCTCTTGGCGCCTAGCGATGCATCTTCATTGTTTCTCAGTCCCGTATCCCATGTCCCGGCATTCGGATTAGCGGAGCTTGCGCCGCCATGATTGTTCGGGGAGGCAGCCGTACAGCCGGCCGCGATGCTCATGAGCGCTACGGACATGACGATGTGAACCATTTTCTTATTCATTACGTGATTACCCCCTTCTCTCCTTCATTCTTGCTGCTGTTGACCAGCTCTCTCTTCCTTCTCATAGGCAATCAAAGCGACCTCGCGGCCCAACTCATCTTTCATCCGTGACTCCAGGCTCCGCAAATCCTCCAACAAGCTCTCGTGAGGGGACAAATTTGCGTATTGGTACGAGTCAATGCTCATCTCCGTAATAACCTCCTCTCTTACAATTCGCCAGTAGTGTTAATATGGGCATTTATCCCCATTTTTACTAAACAAAAAAAGCCTGCCGCCGAATCATCGGCCATGCAGGCTTCCTTACCTTCTATTCATCTTTCTTGCGGGTCGCGTCCAAATCTTCAAGCAGTTTACGCACGGCTTCGGGATCCGCCGAACCGCTCTCTTTGAATGCTCTCAGCTTGCTCAGCAGGTCAGCGGCAATCGCTTCATCCTCCGAATGCTGGATTTCGTGCGAGGGATCGAACCAAATATAGAACCCTTCCGGTCCGTTGCGCAGAAACGGTTTGCGCCAAAATTCGGGATAGGCATATCCCTGTTCCCCGAAAATCATTCCCAGTACATCATCGCTATCGATCGGCAGCAAATAATGAAACGATTCCGGCTCACCGGTGTTCGTGAAATCCCGGTGCATATACGCATAGTGCAAATAATGCTCACCGGTTTCTGCATCCTTGGCCACTTCATACAGATCGAGCTCCGTTTGCAGCAGCTCTTTGACCGAGACGATGCGCGCGGCGATCGTTTCGGCGGAAATTTTGTGCTCCTGTGTCAACGATGTTTCCATTGCGCACTCCTCCTTTCTCTCTACTCCATGAATATGGAAAAGAACATCGACTATGAATCGGATCTGCGTGACGATGGCACGACGACATTGCGCAAAGAGCGTTTGGGCAGCTTCCATTTATAAAACACGGATAACATTCTTAATATAACTATAAGTGCGAATAGCACGGATAGCTGCCATGCGCCTTGCGACCAGCCCAGACCGACCAATGCGCCTGCGAGCATCCCCCATACCGCATAGATCTCATCCTTGAGTACGAGCGGTTTGCGCCCCGCCAGCACGTCGCGGACCATACCGCCGCCGATCCCCGTAAGCACGGCTGCGACGATGACGGCGCTTAGCGGGTGCCCCATATTCGTTGCGTAGAGAGCGCCTTGAATGGAGAACGCCGCCAAGCCGATCGCATCGAAGAACGCTTCCCAGGTTTTCCAGACGCGGATGAAACGCACAGGCATCAGAAAGACAAGCGTCATCGCAAATAAGGCGATTTGAAAATACAAGCCTTGCTCCCACAGCAGTACGATCGGTTTGCCAATCAACAAATTACGAATGACCCCGCCGCCGAAGGCTGTGACGAGCCCCAATACGTAGACCCCAAGAATATCATACTCTTCTTCCATCGCAACGATCGCTCCGCTCACGGCGAAGGCGATCGTCCCGATGATACTGAATAACTCCCAGTTCACTTGCTGCAGCTCCCGTCTACTCGATGTCCCAGTTCAATTTCACTTCGTTGCCGGTTTGCGAGGATGTGTAAATCGCATCCAGAATGAGATTGTTCGTATAACCGGTCATGACGGAAGTAATCGGCTGCTGGCCATTTTGAATGCACGACACGAAGTGCTTCATCATGCGAACGCGGGAACCTTCGTCCGTTTCGGGAACGGTTAAGGTCACATCGGCTTCACGGTCGAAAACTTCCGCAAGCAGCTTCCCTTTCGTGCCGCGAATCGACGCGCCGCCCTCGGAGCCGAGCAGCTGCACGTAGGGTTGGCTGTCGGTTTCGATGAGCGCCGCCCAGCTCACATCCAGCGACAGGGTTGCCCCGTTCTCCAGCTTGATCAGCGCAGTCGCCAAGTCCTCCACATCATATTTGCCGTCCCAATTCGGCGTACCCCAGGTTCCGATGCCTTTCTTGCGCGGACCGAACTCCGCATACGTCGCACCATAGACCGATACCGGCTTCGGATTCCCCATCAAATACAGGGAGAGATCCAGCATATGCACGCCAAGGTCGATCAGCGGCCCGCCGCCGGATTTATCCATCTGGGTAAACCAGGTTCCCCAGCCTGGAATGCCTTTGCGTCTCAACCAGCCTGCCTTGGCATGATAAATGCTGCCGAGGGCGCCTTTCTCAACTTGCTGTTTCACCGATTGCGACAACGCTTCCCAACGGAGCTGATGAGGAATCATGAGCACTTTACCCGCTTTGCGCTCCGCTTCGACGATGCGTCTGGCTGATTCCAGATTGAGCGCCATCGGTTTCTCCAGCATGACATGCTTGCCTGCCTCTAACGCTTGAATCGCAATAGGAGCATGCCATTCGTTAGATACGGCAATTACAACCGCGTCGATGCTTGGATCGGCCAGCAGCTTGTCCGAGCTCTCATATACGCGTTCAATGTTATGCTGTTTGGCTCTGGATTCGGCCAACGGCAAGTATACGTCCGTTACCGCGGCAATCTCTGCTTCCGGCACTTTCTTCAATGTTTCCATATGTACATTTCCGATGTTTCCGGAACCGATAATCCCGATACGGATTGGTTTTCCCGCTGTCATTCTAATTCCCCCAGAACATGTTAGATTACAATCTTTCTTATTATAATTGTGCTTATCTTTCCCCGCAACCGCCAATCTTCCGGTCCGGATGGCTTATACAGCTTGGGCTTCCAAATTTATTCAAAAGATTATTTCAGGAACTAGCCCTCTATCGCTATTCTTGACATATAATAAAATACTAAAACTTTCTTAATAGTTTGTCTTGAACATAACTAACATTTGAAATGTATCCTAAATTTGTAGACCAGTTGTATGCGCCATGCTTACAAGGTTCGTTTTCCGGATGGAAAACGTGAAGGAGGGCTTAATATGCAAGCGATAACGATTCGATTCAAAAACAAATCCATTCCTGTGCTGAATTTCACACATCGCAGCTCCCATATGGAGCTGTTGAACAGTAAGCTGAAGGAATTTGAACTGCACTTCGAATTTCGCAAAAAATTAAAAATGATCTCGATGATTGAGATCATTGGAGATGTCGCCATATTCAAATATAACGACGGAACGAAATTGTATTTGGAAGTTTCTTAATTCGATTGCGGGAAATATTCCTGCTGTAACTGGTGAAGCTCCTGCAGAGAGCGTCGGGCCCATGCTTCCATTTCCGACAACTTAGAGATTTGCGCCAAAAGCGCTCTCTTCAGCGAATCTTGATACTCCGGAACAACTCCTGCATATGCACGAATCGTCGATATCGGCATTAAGGCGATTTCCTGATTGGACAAGGCTCTTCTCTGATGAAAGAAAGCCACTGTCGGGTCCATCGGATTGTGCAAATCCCCTTGTGTCGGATGCTCCTTCACGGCCAAGATCCGCACTGCCGCCTTCATCGTACTCGACATTTCAACAACCTCACCGTAGTACACCCCGGTTTTGTATTCTGCGATCACACGATCACCGATTTGAAAAGCGCTCATTCCTGAACAACCTCCTTCATTTTACTTGCTGCATAGCGGCAGCAGTTTACGATATAGCTCGTCCACGGATTGCATCCGGTACAGCATTTGTTTCTCCTTGCCCCTCTCAACGATAACGATACAAGGGACACTCGTAATTTGCCATTCACGGCTGATTTGCGGTAGAAAATTAATATTGCTTTTGTACAGCGGCAATCCGGGCTGCATCGTCATAATAATGTCCAACATCCGCTCCGTCACTTGGCATGTGCCGCAAAACGGCGTAAATAGAAAGACCGCAAAGCTTTCCGTTTGCTCTTGGTATTTGTCTTGCAATTGCTGTTGGGAAAGCTCCTTCATCCTAACTCCCTCTTTCGTCCAGCCAAACCAGGCTTTCCACTGCATAATCGATCAAATGCGGAAAATCATCCAAATGGCTTTCATCGATTTTGCGTCCGAACGATAACGTGATTTGGTTACGGTACACAACCGGAACTTTGCCATAGGTGTACGATAGCTGCTGCGATATTTGCGGGCGATGCTCCCATATGCGCCCCAATTGCTCCTCGAGATGGCGGCACTCCGCTTCAGGGCTAGTCACTTTGGTGTACAGCTTAATGGTCAGCGTGCAGCCGGGCTTCGCCGTAGGGTTTTCCAGGATTTCCGCAGCCAAATCACTCAGATGCACATGCAGGTTGATTTCCGCTTTGCTCGGTTTGTCGATCTTGCGGGCGAATTCAATGGCATACGTACGTGACATCGACGATAGATCAACAAGATCTTCACGGCGTGTAATTAATATTCGGCCTTCCAGATCTACGTCATACACAGCGCCTTCCAGGACGACCTTGATATTGTCATAGATGGTCGGGTCAAACATGTTCACACCTTCTTTCATCTTTGGTTTGATTCGATTATACTAAAAGTATATCACGTGTAAAGAAGGTGTTTCGATGTCAGACAAGCCTCAAGATGTGCAGGCCGAACAACAGGGCCCTAAGAAAGTAAGCCTAGCCGATGCCATTAAGCAAAAGCTAGCCCAGAAGAAAGCTGATCAAGCCGCAGCGCGCGCAAATCCCAAACAAGCCGGAAACACGAATCAAACCGCGAAAAGCCAAATGACTAAAAAAGTCAACAATCAACGCCGTCGCACCGGCGGCAGCTAGTCGTTAAACAAAAGCGCCCTGAGAGTTCATCTTCAGGGCGCTTTTCATTTTTACGCGTATTGGGCTTCGCGTTGTTTTTTCACTTCATCGCTGTCCAGGTACTCGTCGTAGGTCAACATTTTGTCGATCAGACCTTTCGGTGTAATCTCCATAATGCGGGTTGCGATCGTTTGGATGAACTGATGGTCATGGGAAACGAACAGGATCGTGCCGTCGAAATCAACGAGCCCGTTGTTCAGCGCCGTAATGGACTCGAGGTCCAAGTGGTTCGTCGGCTCATCCAGAATGAGCACGTTGGAACCGCTGAGCATCATTTTGGAGAACATGCAGCGAACTTTCTCGCCTCCGGAAAGGACATTCGCTTTCTTGAGCGCTTCTTCGCCGGAGAACAGCATGCGGCCCAAGAATCCGCGAAGGAACGATTCGTCCGGATCTTTGGAGTATTGGCGCAGCCAATCGACCAGGTTCAAGTCGGAATTGAAATAGTCCTGGCTGTCTTTCGGGAAATAAGCTTGAGAAGTCGTAACGCCCCATGTGTATGTGCCTTCGTCCGCTTCCAGCTCGCCCATCAAAATTTTGAACAGCGTCGTTTTGGCAATGCCGTCCGGTCCGACGAAAGCTACTTTATCGCCTTTGTTAATCGTGAACGAAAGGTTGTTCAACACTTTTACGCCATCAATAGTTTTGGACAGATTCTCAACAGCAAGTAATTGCTTGCCGGCTTCACGTTCTGCCTTAAAGTGAATGAACGGATATTTACGGCTGGACGGTCTAATATCTTCAAGCGTGAGCTTCTCGAGCTGTTTCTTACGGGAAGTCGCTTGCTTGGACTTGGATGCGTTCGCGCTAAATCGTGCGATAAAGGCTTCCAGCTCTTTACGCTTTTCTTCTGTTTTCTTATTAGCGTCTCTGGCGAGGCGAAGCGCCAATTGGCTGGATTCATACCAGAAGTCATAGTTACCGACATACATTTGAATTTTACCGAAGTCGATATCCGCAATGTGCGTACACACTTGGTTCAAGAAGTGACGATCATGGGATACAACAATGACAGTGCCTTCAAAACGGGCAAGGAAGTTTTCCAGCCAGCGGATGGACTCCAAGTTCAAATGGTTGGTAGGCTCATCGAGCAGCAGGATGTTCGGGTTGCCGAACAACGCCTGCGCCAAGAGAACACGGACTTTCTCATTGCCGTCGAGGTCTTTCATTTTCATATCGTGCATGGAGGTCGGGATGCCTAGACCGATCAGAAGCTCGGCGGCATCGGATTCAGCCTGCCAGCCGTCCAGGTCCTGGAATTCACCTTCGAGCTCGGCGGCTTTCATGCCGTCTTCTTCGGAGAAATCCTCTTTTGCGTATAGCGCATCCTTTTCTTGCATAATTTGGAACAAACGGGCATGCCCCATGACGACCGTTTTTAACACTTCAATTTCATCGAACTCATAATGGTTTTGTTTCAGAACTGCCATTCTCTCGCCAGGAGTGATGGATACTTCGCCGGTATTCGGCTCGATTTCGCCGGAGAGAATTTTCAGAAACGTCGATTTCCCCGCACCGTTCGCACCGATGAGACCGTAGCAGTTGCCCGGTGTAAATTTAATGTTGGCGTCTTCGAAAAGGGCTCTTTTGCCGTAACGAAGCGTCACGTTATTCACTGTAATCATGTGGAATACTTACCTGCCTTTATTATAGTTTCTTCTATCATAACTTATTTCGCTCTATTTCTTCTACCAACTCGGATAAATAAGTCCATCTTTCCATTGCTGCTTCCAAATCGGCGTTGACTTGCTGCTCTTGTTCATACAGATCTCTAACCTTGTCAAAGTCGCTGCCCGCCGCTTCAATTCCCGCTTTCAAGCTGGCGGCTTTCTCTTCCAGCGCTGCGACCGTCCCTTCGATCTCGTCCCATTCCTTCTGCTCCTTGAACGAAAGCTTCTTCGGTCGGTTAGAGCCGGCCGGGGCGCCGGACGCTTGGTTCTGGTTCTGGGCGGCTTGTTTGGCTCCGCTGCTGCCAGCGTTGCTGCTCGCTTGCTTCACCAATTCCCTGCGTGCTTGCTCCGCCTCTTCCTGCTGCTGTTTCTCTTCCAAATACTCGGAGTAATTGCCCGTATACGGTTCGATCCGTCCATTCCCGTCAAACGCGAACATATGCGTGACCGTCCGGTCCAAAAAGTACCGGTCATGGGAGACGGTTATGACAGCCCCCGGGAATTGGTCCAGGTAATCTTCCAGTATGGTCAAGGTTTGGATATCCAAATCGTTCGTCGGCTCATCGAGAAGCAGAACGTTCGGTTCGCCCATGAGTGTCCGCAGCAAATACAGCCTGCGGCGTTCTCCGCCGGAGAGCTTGCCGATCGGCGACCATTGCAGATTCGGGGAAAACAGGAAACGCTCCAGCATTTGCGAAGCGGAGATGGCTTCCCCATCGGACGTGCGGATTACTTCGGCCGCTTCCTTGATGTAGTCGATGACGCGCATCTTCTCGTCCATCTCGGTGTTTTCCTGCGTGTAGTACGCCAGCTTCACCGTTTGGCCGGTCTCGATCGTGCCGCTGTCGGGCAGGATGCGCCCGGCCAGCATGTTCAGCAGCGTCGATTTGCCGCTGCCGTTCGGTCCGATGATGCCGAGGCGGTCCTTCGGCATCACGATGTAGCTGAAGCCGCTCAGCAGCGTCTTCCCGCCCGGGAACGCTTTGGTGACGTCTTCTAGCTCCATCACCTTTTTCCCGAGGCGGCTGCCGGCCAGCGCCATGTCCAGCTTCTCCGCAGGACCGTCCACCTTGCGGTCCCGCAGCTCCTCGGCGCGCTGCACGCGCGCCTTCTGCTTCGTCGTGCGCGCCTTCGCGCCGCGCCGCAGCCATGCAAGCTCGCGGCGCAGCAGGTTCTGCCGCTTATCCTCGCTGGCGGCTTGGGATTCCATCCGCTCCGCCTTCTTCTCGAGGAACGCCTCGTAGTTGCCCTCGTAGCTGTAGATCTTGCCCCCGTCCAGCTCCAGGATGCGGTTCGTCACCCGCTCCAGGAAGTAGCGGTCATGCGTAACGAGCAGCAGTGCGCCGCGCCACTTGCTTAAGAAATCCTCGAGCCAGATGGCGGTCTCGTTATCGATATGGTTCGTAGGCTCGTCGAGAATGAGCAGGTCGGCGGGCTGAATGAGCACGCGCGCCATGGCGACGCGTTTGCGCTGACCGCCGGACAGCTCGCCGACGGCCTTGTCGAACTCGCGGATGCCTAGCTTCATCAGCACGGTTTTGGCCAAGGTGCTGGCTTCCCAGGCACCTTGCTCATCCATGCGCGACTGGGCTGCGAACAGCCGCGCCTGCTTTTTCTCGCTGGAGGGATCCTGCTCCAGCTCGGAAAGCGCCAGCTCATAGTCGCGAAGCGTCTTCATGAGCGGCGTATCGCCGTGGAATACTTGCTCAAGCACTGTGGAGTTCGGATCGAACTCCGGGTTCTGCGGCAAGTATTCCACCCGGAAATGGTTCGCGTGCACGAGCTTGCCGCGATCCGCGGTTTCCAATCCCGCCAGCAGCTTCAGCAGCGTGGATTTGCCTGTGCCGTTCACGCCGATGAGACCGATGCGCTGCTTCTCGTTCACTGTGAACGTGATGTCATCGAACAACACTTTGTCGCCGAATGTTTTGGTTATATTAACTGCGCTCAAAATATTCATGCTTGCACAGGCTCCATCAGGTAAGCGGCAAGAAGCGCTCCTGTGTTGACTACAGCATCCATATGCGTGCGCTCCATGCTGTGTGACGCATGCACGCCGGGACCGACGAGCGCAGCGCGAATATCACGCCCGCCTCGCAGCGCTGCAGAAGCGTCGGAGCCGTATCTTGGATAAATATCGACGGCGTATCCGATTTCCAGCTTCTCGGCCAGCTCGATCATTCGGGACGTCATCTGATAATCATAAGGGCCGGATGAATCTTTGGCACAGATCGAAACGTCGCGTTCGCTGCCGCTCAAATCGTCGCCCAGCGCGCCCATATCGACCGCAATGAAGTCCGTGATATCTTCCGGTATGAAGGCTGAGCCGTGTCCGACTTCCTCATAATTGGAGAAGAACAGCTTCGTCGTAAACAGCGGCTGCATTCCCTCCTCCTTGATCAGCTTAAGCAGTCCGAAGAGAGCGGCAACGCTCGCTTTGTCGTCCAGGTGGCGCGATTTCACATAGCCGTTCTCCTTCACGACGACCCGCGGATCGAATGAGATGTAGTCGCCGACTCGAACGCCCAAATCTTGAACGTCCTTCTTGTTCTTCACGAGCTCATCGATGCGGACTTCCATGTTGGCTTCGTCGCGTTTGAACTCTCTGGCATCTTCATACACGTGCACCGAAGGCCTTGAAGTCAGAATGGTTCCGTCAAATACGCGCCCGTCGCGAGTATGGATTTGCACATACTCATTCTCGATCGCGCCCATCATGAAACCGCCTAAAGAGGTGATTTTGAGCGTGCCGTTCTCCTTAATCGAACGTACCATTGCACCCAGCGTATCCACATGTGCGGAAATGCCGATAGCGCGATCATTGCGCGTGCCGGGAATCGTCACGATGCCGCAGCCTTTGTTCGTATATGTAAGCTCGTAACCTAGCTTATTCACTTCTTGCTCTACTTTTTTCATAATGTGATGCGTATAGCCAGTCGGGCTCGGCGTACGCAGCAGCATCTCGAGTATGTCCGTCATATAAGCTTTATTTAATTTCGACTTCACTCGGGATTCCTCCCTTTTCTTCATAATAGATAGGCTTCCTTGTAAACACACAAAAACAGTGCAGCCCAGGAAAGCGAAGGAAGCTTACAGTACAGCCGTTAAGCTTCCCCTCCTAAGGATACTACACTGTTCCTGGATGTTTTTCAAACGGAATCAGCTTTCAAAGTCGACACATAGGGACGTTCCATCCAGAACCGTTCTCATGTGCGCCTTCACTTCTTCATGTACGGGGTGCGTGTCGTACACTTTGAGATCCTCTAAAGAATCGAACCTCGTGATTAACGCGATATCGTAAGAACGCTCCGAGTGAAGGACGTCGGTGCCGACTTCGATATGACGCAAAACCGGAATTTTACCTTCCATATTCGTAAGAACGGCTTTCGTAACTTCAATAGCCTCCGGGCTGCGATCTTTCAACTTGAAAAATACAACATGCGTTAACATTGGACATTTCCCCCTAATTGGTTATTTCGGCTTTGGCCGACCATTCTTCGACGTTCCACACGCGGCTTACCCAGCCTTCGTAGAAATCGGGCTCATGGCAAACAAGCAGGACGGTGCCTTTATACGCCATCAATGCTCGTTGCAGCTCTTCCTTGGCGACTACGTCCAAATGATTGGTCGGCTCGTCGAACAAGAGCCAATTGCTCTCGCGCATCAGCAGCTTGCACAGCCGCACTTTGGCCTGCTCGCCGCCGCTTAGCATGCTCATAGCGCGGGTGATGTGCTCGTTCTTCAAGCCGCATCTGGCCAGCGCGCCTCTGACTTCGTTCTGCGTCATATGCGAGAACTCGTTCCACACATCGTCGATCGGCGTCATATTCGGCGCTTTGACCTCCTGCTCGAAATAGGCAGGACTCAAATAATCGCCTTGATACGTCTTGCCGCCAAACGGCTCGATTTTGCCGAGGATCGTTTTGAGCAGTGTCGATTTCCCGACGCCGTTGCAGCCGACGATTGCGATTTTCTCGCCGCGTTCAATGGTCACGTTCATCTTCGGCAGCAGCGGGCGGTCGTAGCCAATCTCCAAATCTTGCGCTTCAAATACTATTCTACCACTAGTTCGTGATTCCTTGAAGTTGAACGTTGGCTTCATGGCCGTCTCCGGACGTTCGATCCGGTCGATCTTCTCCAGCTGCTTCTGACGGCTTTTCGCACGCGTCGAGGTTGAAGCTCGCGCTTTATTGCGGGCAATAAAGTCCTCCTGCTTCTTGATATACTCCTGTTGCTTCTCGTAAGCATCCAAATGCTGCGTTTTGTTCATTTCCGCCATATCCAGGAATTTCTCGTAATTGGCCGTATAGCGTGTCAACTTCGTAAACTCCAAATGATAGATGACATTCACAACTTCGTTCATGAATTCCGTGTCGTGAGAAATCAGCATGAACGCAAACGGATAATCCTTGAGATACATCTTCAGCCACTCAATATGTTCGACGTCCAAATAGTTCGTAGGCTCGTCCAACAGCAAGACAGTCGGCTTCTCCAGAAGCAGCTTGGCCAAAAGCACCTTGGTCCGCTGGCCGCCGCTAAGCGAGGTTACGTCACGGTCCAAACCGATTGCATTTAGTCCTAGACCGTTTGCCATCTCTTCAATCTTCACATCGAGCATATAGAATCCGCCGATATCCAGTCGCTCCTGAATTTCTCCCATTTGCTCCAAAAGAATATCCAGCTCTTCGGGAGAAGCATCCGCCATTTTGTCGGTGATCGCCATCAGCGCTTGCTCTTCCTCAAACAGCGGCAGAAAAGCGTCCCGCAATATGTCGCGAATCGTTTTCCCTTGAGCTAGCACCGAATGCTGATCCAAATAGCCGTATTTGACCCGAGGCGTCCATTCGACCTTACCCGTGTCCTTCAAAAGTTTGCCGGTCAATATATTCATCAATGTGGATTTCCCCACACCGTTAGCTCCTACTATACCTACGCGTTCGCCTGCCAGCAGCCGAAACGAAACATTCTTAAACAATGTACGATCGCCGAAGCTGTGGCTTAAATCTTCTATCGTCAAAAGACTCATTGGGTAATTTAAAACTCCTGTCTATCTAAAATCGCTCTTGCACATGACTATTCATTATACCACTGCTGATGCAAGACAGGAAATAGTTAATTTCATCTAATTCCGTTTCGTTCATGAACTTCGGAAAATAAACGTCCGGCGGACAATGCGGATTTCATCCCCATCAATTAAAGGATAAGGCCGATTGGCGACCATCGGCTCACCATTCAGGCTCGTTCCGTTCGTGGAGCCCGTATCCTGAACCTCGTACCCCTGGCCGTTTCTCCTAATTTCCGCATGAATTCTGGAAACACCCGCTTCCTCCAACACGTAATCCATCGAATGATTGTCATCCCCTCGCCCGATCGAGAATGATTCATTCCTTAATGAGATAAAATTCTTCTCACCCGTCAGGTCTTCCCATTCCAGTCTCGGACCGGGCGATTTATTGATGATGCTGCCCAGGAAAACAGTAGCCTCTGATTGCTTCTGTCGAAGCAGCGTGGTGTGCATATGCAGATTTTGATAATGAGCTTCAAGGTCCGGCGGCTCAGCTGGCGGCTTCTCAGGCTCCTGGCTGGTTCGGCTTTCTTCGATCGTTCGGTAAGCCGGCACACCCAGAAATTTCACAATGAACCAGAGGTCCGTGAAAAGAACGGTGAGCCCGGCACTAAGATGCAGAGAACTCGTCGAGGGCGAGTCCACATAATGACGCCATGTGAAAGCCGCGGCGAGAATGACACCGGTAAGGACGAGCCACTGTGTTCTGGTTCGAACCGGAGTGAATGCAATCCGGTAACCGTATCTCTCAGCGAGAAGCCGCTCAGAAACTATCGGCATCATGGCTTCCGGTTCTTTAAAGCTACCATTCAAAGGCGCAGATTCGCTCTTTTCCGATCGTTGCCGAATCGGCGGCGGAAGCTTGTTGATTTGCCGGCGGTTATGCTCGTTCATCAAATTCAACAGCTTCTCTTTGTACAATTTCGGCTCCATTTCTGGCGGCAATGTATCTAACCAGGCTTCCGCTTCATGCCTTTCAACATCATTAAGCTCCATAGCCATTTGCTTCATGAAATGAAAGAAAGAAGTGTAACGCTCCTCTTCCATGCGGTTCATATCAAGCGGCACATACGTCAAATAGACATCCATCCAATCGCTACCGATAAAGATGAAATTCTCCTTCAGAACGAAACCCGATTCATGAAGCATATAATTTTTACTTCCCTCTATCGCGGAGAAGACGGTATACACCAGCTTGGCAAAATGCGCAAACGTCAACCCTTCGACTTTCAACACATGGCCAAGCATTCGTTTGGCTCCCAGTTTATACATCAGGCTGATGCGAAAATCCACTTCGTGGATCTCAAGCGGCAGCAGATTCGGAATTGTGTTCGCCTCAAGCATTTTGACTTGCAATGCCGAAAGCTCCTTCTCCGTTAAACTGCTTTCACCTTCCTTGTACAATCTCAGGTAGTGACCATGAAGATATACGAATTCACTGCGCAATCCGAATAGCTCTTTCAATGCGGATTCACCTCTTTTAGACAAAGGAGTAGTACCAGGTTAATGCGGTTCCGGGTACGACAGCATACATAAACGGAAATTTCATGTTACTCTGCCGCTTCATCCCCATCACACTATCCGCTTCCTGCAATATGGCGATTGACATTATCCAGCCCATGAGCTTATAACTTGTAGCTGACAGTTTCTTATGCAGCACGATCAGCACTAGACCAATAACACCTGCACTTAAGATGGAATATAAGATCAGCTGGATTACGAAACTAAATCCCATTAATGCTCCTATCGCCGTGAACAGCTTCACATCCCCGGCACCAAGAGCACCGATCGCATATAACAAGAGCAGGGACATGCAGGCACTGGCTGCTCCGGTAATTGAAAACAATAGCCCGCCCCACCCTTCTGTTATCGTATGTAGACCGACGCCGGCTAGCAGACCGCAGATCGTCAGCTTATTCGGAATAATGGCTTTACGGACGTCCGTCACGAATGCTATTACAAGAAGTATTACAAAAATGGAATGACTCACAAACTCTCGGGACCTCCCCCATCCGTATTCGGCTTAAACGCCAACCCATGCTCTTTCGAATGCTTTCTTTTTCAATTGGATGGTTTGACTTATAAATGGCAGCGGAAGCTTGTACGTAATCTGAGCCTCTATGCCTAAGAAAGCTTCGCCGCCGCTCTCCATACTCGGCAAAGTTACCGCGGTCACCTTGAACCCCTCTTTCGGAATCGTCCGAGAATTACAGAACTTATATACGATCGGGGTCATGAGCGCTTGCAAACGAGGTTTAAGCTGCTCTTCCAATAAGCTCTCTTTCCCATCACTTACCAATTTTTCTCCAAGCATTCGCTTTTCTTTCTCCCATTTCATGAGTTCAACCAAAGGCTCTGGTATGTATGCGGAATATTGATCAGTTAAGCTCTCCGCATTCTTAATTTGCTCTTTTGCCGATTGAATGTTAGCCATAACTGTATGAAGGATATCGGCAGGGCGGGTTTGCCCCGCCTTCAGCTTCGCTTCCTCGACCAGCAACCGTACCGGATACAATTGTCCGGCAATGGTTTTGGTCGCTTCTCGTACTCCGGCTCCCAGAGCCATTTCCAGCAAGGCGATCTGTATGCAGATGACGAGTCCCATGACGAAAGCAAGGAACACCGGCAGCACCAAAGAAGCCTCCAGCACGATGCCTCCCTTCTGATCCATATAAAAGTTGCGAAGCATAGGATCCCTCCCTTAATAGGCTACGGCAGCCGTGCTCGTCAGCCGACACCGATTGCCGGTAACTTTGCAGTCCAGCAAACCGGATCCGGCTAGCAGCTTCATCATTTGCGGAATAAACCAAAGTCTGACTTCGCTAGCCGCATTCCCTTGGACATAGGTCGTGATTTGCGTTAAATCCTTTCCCGTTTCGAGCTCAATCAACGCCTGCATGCGCGCCATCAGCTTCGTGTTATTGCTGTGCAGCAGCAGGAAAATGCGCAAATAATCCTTATACGTCAAGCTCAAGGCGGGAGATGTAAGTTTGGCAGACAGCTCAACCGCTTCTCCTCTAACGAGCTTCGTCATATCTTGGAAAGCTATGAGCGCTCCTTCTGCGGCAGCAGCCAGAAGCACCAATAACGGCGACCCTGCGTTTAGCAGCTCTTTCTTGGGATCGAGCAGCGCCTCTACCGTACGGATCGCCATTCGGAACGCGAACATCTCCGCATAAGCAGACGAGACATTCGCCACGCATGAGGAGAACCCATAAATCAAATATTCCGCTTCTTGGTTGGCTAACATATGAGTCCCCGGATCGATTCGTTCATAGGAAACTTTCGGGAGGCCTTGATGATCTTTTTCCAGTCCGGTTGTTCGATTGTTAAATTGGGTCAAAGCAAATTCGTTGACATAAAGCTCATTTCGCATCGTTTCTGCCGCGTTATTGAAAGCTTCCAGCATAGACATTGCCTTCAAACTGACCGGCTCTGACTTTTCCAAATCGTATGCAATTTCACTGCCGATCGCGGCGTCTTGCGCGTTGGCTTCCCGGTATTTCTGATAATACCCTTTGGTGGCTGCCGCCCCGCTCCCAGACCCTTGTAGACGAGCATACATCGGGTCGTTACCTGCAACGGCATTCGTTACACTGCACCCGCCGATCGATTGCTTCGCTTGATCGAGAACACTTTGAATTTTATTCCTTTGGAAAGTCTTGTTTGTACGAATGCCCCCGTTTCTATCCATCCGCGTTTTCTCTATTACGCTCTGCTTCCCGTAAAACTCACGCGATTCCATCCAATATGCATCATTCGTCTGATTCGCTCTTGCCGTATTCTCCGCCGTGTACAGTTGGACGGCATCCACCACTTCTTTAAAAGCCGAGAATAAAGCGGCAATACTGGCTGCAGCCGTTTGATATTTGTAGAAATAGTCGTCGCCAAGCACCGGAACATTGCCAAAAACCTCATTCACACTCGAGACTCCCTGACCTCCCTGATTCGGCGAGGGGAGAATTCCTTCTAATTTCGTTCTAACTTCCGTGTTTCGTTGTTTGGCAGTTCGCAGCGAGGATTCGATGGCTTGCTGCATTTCGCCAATGACGTTGGCGTTGGACTGAACTTCCAGCTTCGTCGCCGTGAGCAGCGCGGCGTACTTCATGATCAGCTCCAGTACATGTCGCAAATCTTTTAGCTTTTGGCTAAGAGCTTCCGCTTGCTCTCCCACCACACGTCTGGATTCCAACAGAGCTTGGATACTCGTAATGGCGCCAGGACCGGCCTGACCGATGGACACAATGGACATATCCATGTCCCTAAGAGTTGTCTGAACGGCCTGCAGCTGCGTTTCTACTTGCGCGATTTCCTTCCGGACTTCATCTGCCGTATGAATGCCGATCTGCGCGGCCAACTGGTCCAATTCCACAATTCGGGAACGGTAATACGTATGATACATGGTCGTTTTCTCGTGCAGCTCTTCGCTTATTTGCCAGGCAACGTCTAGCTCCTTCTCTCGTTCCTCGATGACCTTCTCAACTTCTGCCGCGTTTTGCGAGAATTGACTGCCCATCCGAAATGGCGCTTGGGTTCCGGTTTTGCGAAATTTGTCGGTGATCTCAAGCGTAAACTCGATGGGTGCCTTCATCTTCATAGCTTCCAATACTTGGCGTTCAAAAATGATATGACTGCCTAACGTATATACAGGTGTAAATCTACTGCTCTGTGCGGCAGGCTTCGTATCCACATAATGGAAAGCACCGGTTGAGATTGCTCCTGACAAATTAGCGGCGAACACTTTCTGAAACAGCTCCTCAGACTCCGTCTGCGATATGCCTAATCCGTACAATCCTATTGCTTGAAGCTCTTGATCGAAAGATGACATGACGGACCGGGTTGCCGCTTGGACCGCCGATTCCGTCTCTTGCTCCGCAAGCTTAACTCTTGCAAAATCGATTAACACAGCCTGAAACAGAAAAATAGGCACGATAACGAGAATCAAATAAACGGAAACTATGCCTGCCGACGAACGAATAAATACGTTCAAACACACCCTCCCTTCTAATTGTGAATCACAACGACAATCCCTTTGCGCTCAAGCTCTCGGCGAAATGCAGGGGACGGCATTCCTTTGCCGCTGGCATCCTTCTTGAAGAAGTGCCAAACAACACCTTTGACTTGCGATCCTTCCTGTAACAGCTCGATATCTTTGGGCAACTGCTCCGTACGGAGCTGCATCTCCGTCATGCTGTAAAAGGCTTGGTGGGCTACGCCACGTGCGTCAAGCGCATCAACCGTTCTGCTTTTTCCTGAGGCCGTGGTCAGAACATGCTCGGTACCGCTTACCAATGATCTTAAGTAGGCTGCAGCTTGGCGTTCCGAACTGATCGTAATCCCGGGTCCGGACAGTTCGCCTGGAGCCGGTTCCACTAACACATCCCTTACCTTCTTAGGCGAAATACGATCTTTGATTGCCCTAAAATACGTTCGCGTTATGTCTGTTAGACGGATAAGCTCAACGGGCTCCACAATATGCGATACCGCTCTACTCCTTATCCCCTCCGGATTAAACCATTTCCCCATCACAGCGGATATCTGAAACGGTTTGTTCAGTTCCACTTCTATTTGCCGATCCAAGATGTAATTCGAATAAGTTGCCGTTCCGCGAATGCCTGCTGGAAGATACGCTGATGCTTTGGCTAGCTTCGTCCGGGTGAGACTTCCCAAGCGGTCTGATGGCAGTTCGACTTTCGTTCCACCGCCTGACGTCAAGGTTCCGAATAAATCAGCCGCATGATTTGGCGTAAGACGGTGATATAATCCGTCCGTTTCGCTAGGATTAAAGTTTCCGGTCATCAAATCTTTGCGGCTGTTATCCCAGGTAAAGGCTAATCTCTCCGCTGTCGTTCCGGCTATTTGAAGCATGTATACGTTCTGATAAGCATATAGGCTCACGATAAGAAGGGTAACTGTACAGAAGAGGATCATTGGAAAAACGAGGGATGCCTCTAAAGTAAAGCTGCCTTGTTCACACCTGCCAAACCGGTCTCTGCATCTATGACTCACAGCTTTTCGTCGGACTCGGCGCACACGGTGTGACTGCGCTGTTATCCTTCAGATCGGAGTTGGCATCTCCGATCAGCTTTTGGAACCACGAGACAATCCACTTCCTAAATATTATGGCAACGGCAACCAGTACAGCGACAATCAACAAAATCTCCAAAGTTCCAAGCCCCTCTTCGTCCTTCCAAAATAATTTCATTCTGCGAGCTATACCCATCATCATTCTCGTCCTCCATTATGATTTCATCATTAGTAATGCCGGCGTGGCGACGATGATCATCACCACGACAAAGATGAGTACCATCGGAAACACGAGCTTGGACGAAGCTTCCTCGCCAAGCGTTCGAGCCACCGACTTCCTACGCTGCCATAGATCCAAAGAGAGGGCTTGCAGCGCCATTACAAAATCGCTGCCTCCCCTTTTGTAATTCAGCAGAATGGCTGAAGTAAACAAAGATACTTCATGCAGTGCACAGCGCTTGCTGAAATCCTCCATGACTTTCGCGAATGAAATATTCATCTCAAGCTCATGGACGGCCTGTGCGAGCTCTCTGTAAAGCGGCGTATGCGCTTTGTGCGGCCTTGCTTCGACACACCGGATCCATGCCCGGTTGACGGTCTCCCCTGCATTAACAAGCAGCACGATCGTGCTTAGCACTTCTGGCAGCTCCATAATCATTTGCTGCTGTTTCTTGCGGATTCGAACATCCAAGTCCCTGACCATAAAGGCCGGAATCATGACGGAGAGCAATACGCCGAATCCCAGAAGCGATTCGTCTCCGCCAGCCAAAGCCGACAGAAGCGTCGAGAGTAATAAACATATAGTGCTTGTGGATAACAATTCCGCATACAGCCATTTGCTGCCATAGGCCGCATAGCTGCTGCCATGGAGCTTGATCAATTTATGATGGAGCTTGGACGTCAACGCAGGCATTTTGTCCATCACATGAAGTCGGTCTACAAGCAAATAACTGTAAGGAAATAATCGTTTAAACCGAAACGGATAAGGCTGCGCCTTTAATAGATCAGCGTATCGCACCCGTCCCCAAAGCAGAACGGTCAGCACGCCTAGAACTTCTAGACCAAATAAAACGGCGATCCACATATTACACCTGAATCTGCATAATTTTTTGCGTAAGCATGAAACAGCCTCCTAACAGCACTAGGCAAACAGTCATAATTAGAACGCCTGTACCGCCGTACATCGGCTGCATGTAATCCGGCGACGTAAAAGCCAATACTGCAACGATAGCGATTGGCGCTATAACCAATACTCTGGATTCAAAACGTTTCTGCGCAATCATAACGGAAATGTCCTGAGCGATTTCGAGCTTCTCTGCAATGACTGCTGCCGTACGCTTCATGACCTCCACCAGATTGCCGCCGGTACGTTTGCATGTCATCAAAACATCGGTGAAGCTGATCACGTCCTCCAGATGGCTTCTATCCGCAAAGTTTTTCAATGCGGCCTCAATCGGCTCACCGTTTTCCACTCTCCGGCAAATGATGCTGAATTCGATCACGATCAAGCTCGACGCATCCGGATACAAAATCTTCAGATCCTCCAGAGCATCTTTAAAGGCCGTCTCTATGGATTTTCCAACCGTCATGGACGAGGACAGACAGCTTAACGCCTGCTTGAATTGCACATACAGCTTGTTTTTGCGCTGCCGGATGAACTGCGCCCTTCGGAAA
This sequence comes from Bacillus sp. 3255, assembly GCF_031456485.1. NCBI lineage: Bacteria > Bacillati > Bacillota > Bacilli > Caryophanales > Bacillaceae > Bacillus > Bacillus sp. 3255. The sequence continues at coordinate 145,522 of NZ_JAVDUS010000013.1, read as the reverse complement.
CGGGGAAACAAGAAGCCAACGCACGAAAACAAGCCCGCCAGCATAAAGCTTTTATAAAAAATGTAGCCGACAAGGAAGGCTGGAATAGCCAGCATCAGAACAGCAACTGCTTTCTCACTCAGGGAAAGTTCATAAATGTTGTAGTCAATTAATGCGTGGACGGCGGGTTTGCTGCGAGGTTCAGGAGCGCGGGGTTGTACTTCTTTCTCTCTGTATATTTGTTTTTTTTTTCGTTCCAACGACCAAATGATGAACCAGCTAAGAGCACCGGTTAGGAGAATGAGATAAATAAGCTTCATCCTATATCACCTCTATCTGCTCTCGTTCGGAAGAGAACCAGTCCGGCAGCTTCTTCCCGGCCATGCGGATTTTGTGCGTGTTAGTTAGTGCGTGCCCCGTATAGGTGAGCGTCCCCGTAACCTGCCGATCCGGCGTTTCCCCTTCCTCCTCGAACAGGAAAATCGGCTGAAGCTGCACGTCCCCATTCTTCATCCCCACGACTTCATGGATTTCGGTTACTTTCCTCGAAGAATCGCGGATTCTGCTGAGATGAACCATGATGTCCAGCGCAGAGGCAATCTGTTTGCGGATCACTTCCACCGGTAGCGGCGCGCTGCTAAGGACCATCGTCTCCAGCCGGCTGAGCATGTCCGCCGACGTATTGCCGTGTCCTGTACTTAAGGACCCGTCATGCCCCGTATTCATGGCAGCCAGCATGTCCAAGGCTTCGCCTCCCCTCACTTCACCGACGATAATCCGGTTGGGACGCATGCGCAGGGAGGCTCGAATCAGATCGCGAATGGTAATTTCCCCTTTCCCCTCGGAATTGGCATTTCGTGTTTCCAGCCTCACCAAATTAGGCATGTTCTGAATTTGAAGCTCAGCGGAATCTTCTATCGTAATGAGGCGTTCATGATTAGGTATCCAATTACTTAAAGCATTGAGAAACGTTGTTTTGCCAGAACCGGTGCCACCGCCTATAAAGATGTTATACCCCGCCTCAACCAGCACCTGCAGAAGCTCAGCCGCGTCTGGCGAGATACTCCCCATTCGGATGAGATCATCCATCCCCAGCGGGCTTTCGGGAAACTTCCTGATCGTCAATGTGGGGCCGCTAAGGGAAACAGGCGGCAGCACGATGTTGACTCTGGAGCCGTCCGCTAGACGTGCATCGACAATCGGGCTCGATTGGTTTACAATCCGATTCACCTTAGAGACGATCGTCTGTATTAGATCTTCAAGCTTCTCCGAACTTTCAAGCGGATACGGATACCGCTCCATGATCCCTTGGCGCTCTAAGAAAATACATGCATGCCCGTTCACCATAATCTCTGTCACCGACGGGTCTTCGATCAGCGGCTGCAGGATGTCCAGCCCTCGAAACGAATCAAAAATTCGTTTGACCGCAGCCTGTATTTCACTGGAGGTCCATCGATGCTCCGCTGCAACTGCAAAAACAGTAGCTTCGATAAGCTCTACTAGCTGGCTGTCTCCCACCGTGACGGATAGGTCGAGCTTCTCCTGAATCTGTCCCTTCAGCTCCATGAACAGACATTGATTCATCAAATAACGGCTCCTCTCATGATCGCCGCAAACATCTCGTACGTTTGCTCCGAGAACAGAATGGATTGCCACACTTGTTCGGCACGACTCATACTTTTCCACTCGGGGATATAGGGGAGCCTATAACTGATTTCTTTCCCCAGCTTGGACCAATCGTTCTCTTGAATACCTGTAAACTTATTCATTACAAAATGCACGTTCCGCAATGTGCCGATTTGCTCGTACAGCGCTACTGTTTTGAACACATCGTTCAAATCGTCCCGCACCAGCCAAACGATGCAGTCGCTCAGCTCCAAGGCTTTCGAGATTCTCGGATGCACGGACGAATCCAGATCGATGATGATGTAATCATATGTACGGAGCTCTTGCAATGTCTGAATGAGAAGTCCCGTCTGTTCGCCGTTCATATCCTGCATTTCCCGCATATGGTCATTCGGCGACAAGTAATCGAACCGCTGAAGCGGGTCATGCGATTTCAACAGCTGCAGCTTCGGGCCGAGGAAGTCCGGCATACTTCTCATATAATAGATCAGTTGAGAGAACCTGCTCTTGTCTCCTTGCAGCCAAAGTGCAGCTCCGCTAACCGATTCCAGACTGAGATAAAAGACCCGCTCCCCGCGAAAAGAGAGCTGTTTCGCCAAATGAATCGCCGTTATCGTCTTTCCGCTGCTGCCGCAGGCGCTATACAACGTAATAACGCGGGACTTAGTGAGCGCTCCGCTGCTTGCAGAAGGAGTCACTGCTGCGTATAAGGCTTCCAATCGAGTCAATAAATTGGGCAACGATTGAAACCGATAAACCGACGGTATTCGCTCTTCGGCATCATAGGTTTCCTTGAATGTCTCACGAAGTGCGACTTTGACAAGGGATGTTCTCCAATTCAGGAGCTGCTTATCAATAGCATCGGACATTAGAAGCACACCGTCTGCATGAAGACCTTGCTCCATGACCCGCTCCGGCTGCGAGATCAGCTTCACCTGAAAGCGCTCCGCGAACTCGGACGATCGGATAAATGCACTTAACCGCTGAGCATATTCCTCGTCATCGTCTAAAACATAGAGCTGAATTTTTGTCATCCATACCTCCTCTACCCGATCGGGAAACCTGAATATTTGGCATACAACCCACTTCCGATTAACACAAAGCTAATGATCGATAACACGATGGCAATTCGAATCGCTGTCTCCGCTTTCACCTCTCACCCACCCTTGACATGCAGAAAAACAAAAAAAGCACACGCCGATTTGGACACTTCATCTCCAAATCAGCGGTGCTTCCGCATGTTCAATCAATTTATCCAAATTGTACCACATGTAACAAAGAAATCAATCTTTTTTTATTCCCACGGATATTTCATCGTGAAGTAACCGGCCAGCTTCTTGCTCTCGACTCTGCGAATGCGTCGCATCTCCGCCCGCTGCGGTGCCGATTCATGCAGCTTCGTCTCTTCTTCGGTTTCCGGTACAACCTGTGGGACTTCGACCGGTTTCTTATTGTCATCGAGAGCGACGAATGTCAAGAAAGAGGTGGCGGCGATTTTCCTTGCACCGGTCTTCAAATCCTCCGTAACGACTTTAACGAATACTTCCATAGAGCTCTTACCTGTCCAAGTGACGAACGATTCCAAACAGACCGAATCGGACGTATGAATCGGCGACAGAAAGTCAACCGAATCGGTTGAGGCTGTAACTACGGATCTGCGGCAATGTTTGTGAGCGGCAATCGAGGCAATGTCATCAATATAGGACATCAGCTTTCCGCCGAACAACGTATTATGATTGTTCACATCAGTCGGGAAAATGCGCGATGTCTTAAAGCATCTGGATTCTCTGGCAAATCGTTTCTCCATATCGATTCAGTAACCCCTCACCTTTTATAAATATGAAACATCATATCACACTTTTGGCGAATTGGTTAGGGTATATTCGCTACCGCCGCCAAGCAGAAAACCTGGATCTCTTCACCTTGCTCCCGCTAACGCACAAGCTGCTTCCAGGAACGATCTCCTTCAGAAGAGGCGCCAGCGCCGCAATCAACGGCTCGAGAACACCCGGGTCATCCTGAATGAAATCCCCCTTCCAGACGGCGCGCATGACGTCCGTACGCGGCAATTCGGGCAAGCTGCAGATCGGAACCGCGGGCATCGACGCCGCCCACTCCTTGCGCAAGCCCGCCGGCATAGCGCCGTTGGCCACATAGTGGACCTTTTTCCCGCGCTGCGTGTACGCTGCGAATCGTTCAAAGCGCGCGCGCGAGGCAGGCCGATTGCATTTGCCAGGCGAAGGGTCCACTACGACGATGATAGCGTCAGCGCTATGGCACATTTCCTGGACTGATGGCTGCTCCCAATCCGTAGAAACGTCCCAAAGCACGACCTGCTTCCTGATCGTATGCAGAAGCTTGAAGGAATCGGCGGTTTGCCAAGCTCCCTGGAATCCGTCAGGAGGCAAGGGCACCCAAGTCGAGAGGCCGTTCACCCACCCGGGAGAAGCGGAATGTCCCTGCCCGGTCACGCATTGGGCCGCATAAGTGTAATGTCGCGGGGCTTTGACGTCGCCATACAGCAGCATGTACAAATCGGGCGCAATGGTAGGCTGTTCAACAAGCGCATGAGGGACTTGGAGAGCGTGAAGAATTCTGGCTAGAGTAACCGCCAGGAAAGTCGAACCGACACCGGCGTAAAGTCCGCCGATGACAAGTAATTGATCCGGGGGCGTAGCCGATGAATGGTGAAGAGGCTCATTCGAGGGTCTTGGAGGATCCGGGTAAATGGAGCGAAGCCGCAGCTTCAATTCCATCGCGGATTGGCAGCGGTGTTCAGGATGCTCTTGCAAGAGAAGGCGCAGCGAAGAGGTCAAAGCTTCGGGAAGATCCGGCCGCAGCTTCTCCCAAGGCTTATGCGAGAGATAAGCATACTGTCCGCCGGACAATAAATAATAGAGCATGGCGCCCAGCGAATATAGATCCGAACGCGCGTCGGTTTGTAAACCGAGAACCTGTTCCGGGGCCGCGAATCCGATCGTCCCCATCTGCATCGTATCCGAAGGCTTCCCCTGTGTGAAATGCCGGGCGACGCCGAAATCGATTAATCGCACTTGCGACTGCTCGTTCAGCATAATGTTCGCCGGCTTCAAATCACGGTAAATGATCGGCCGAGGCTGAAAGGTATGCAAATAATGCAAGAGATCGCACAACTGGCTGGCAATTTGAATGAGTGTCGGCAAGGGCAATTCTCTGCCTTTTTCTTCAAACAGATCTTGCAGCGTCGGACCTTGGATATAATCCATCACCAGGAAGCCTGTCCCGTCGCACCACAAGTAATCAATCAGCTGCGGGAGCTGCGGATGTTGGAGCCTTGCCAGCATTTCCGCCTCTTCCAGGAAGACGGCCGATGCCTCGTCCGCCTGCACACAGGCTTTGACTGCCCATTTCTTGCCTCTAAGCTTCATATCCTCCGCCAAATAAACTTGACTCATGCCGCCCTGACCTAACAAGGCTTCAATCCGGTATCTCCCTCCTATGCAGGTTCCAATCCAAGCGTTATTCGGACTCAAAATAAAGAAAAACCCCCTTCATCAGGTATATTCACCTTGATTATAGGGGGATTCCGCTTTGAAATCTACATTTTTTACCACATGCTACATCTTCTGCAAATATAACGTCAACTCTTCCCGGTTATGAAAAAGCTGCTTCGCCTTAAGCAGGAACAGCGAAGATTCAAAAATTCGCAGTACATCGCGAACGGTTTGGAACGGTTTCTTGTGCATAAGCTTGACCGTAACAATTGCCGTCCCGCCGCTTTGCAGCGAATATAGCAAATCCGCAACCAAGCGTCCCATCTGGCGCGGGTCCCAGCTCATATCGCATACAAGCAGGTCGAACTCGTTATCCCGCAGCTTCACTTCGCTTGCATTTTTCTTATAGACGCGCAGATTGGGATTACCCAGCAGTCTTGGGCTCATAGCCGCGGGATCGATAGCGGTTACCTTCAAGCCGCGTTCTAACAGCAGAGAGGTCCAGCCTCCGGGAGCAGCTCCGATATCCAGCGCGGTCCGAGCGACACCGAAGTCGATGCCGAACCGCTGCTCAGCCTCCAAGAGCTTGAATTTGGCTCGGGAGATTTGGTCATCTTCCTTCATGAACCGGATCGCCCCGCCCGACCAGTCGGATAAATTGTCCGCCGGCCTGGAAATTCCAGCATAGATTCGCTTCGCGCCAAAGTAAATCGAAAGGATTCGATCGGCATAGCGAACGACCGGCTCAGCCTGAAGGTCATTCACAAGGATCTCATCCAGCGCAGCCTTCACGGCAAAAGGAGCGAAAGGAACGGCAGCCCGATCTTCTTTGCGTACTTGAATGGCTATTTTCTCTCCGTAGAGGATTCTTCCCTCGGAAATAGCTTCCCTCAGCCATGACTTCAGCTGCTCCAGGTCCGCTTCCGTGCCGGTGATTTCCCAGTCCTGAAGAACAGGCTGCATATGTCTTAGGAAGATCGGCTCTTGCTCATGGATGGTCTCCACAGCTCTTGCCGGGTCCATATCCGCAGGCAGTTCAAATAAAAACACTTCCGTCGGAACAAGCAACGTGAACTTGCTGCCCGGAAATAATTTGCGTATTTCGTCCTGCGCATATTGGGCAAAACCGTGATTGGAAGTGCCGATGTAAGTCGTTATTGGTGTCATAGCTGCATCCTTTACCTGCTTTAATCCAAAATTCTGAATTCCATTATCCAACGCATTAATCCAATACTTTAATCCACGGTCTGTCTTGGTACCATTCCAATTCGATATTCACGTCAAAAGCTTTGCGAATGTTCTCCGGTGTCAGCACCTCGTTCTTCGGACCTGCGGCAATGATTTCACCTTGCTCGATGATGGCGACATGCGTGAATAACGGAATAATTTCTTCAATATGGTGGGTCACATAGACGACCGTGATGTCCTGTTTGCTAAGCTCATTAACATCCCGCAAGAAGCGCTCACGCTCAAACAAATCCAGTCCGGCCCCCGGCTCATCCAAAATAAGGATCGACGGCTTCATCATTAGCGCCCGGGCCAGCATCACCTTCTTGCGTTCGCCTTGGGACAGGCTGCCCAGAGCCTGATCGGCCAAATGAGGAATGCGCACCCGCTCCAGCATCACCCTAGCCCTGTCCAGCACGTCCTGCGGAATTTCTTGATAGAAACGCAGAAAGGCATACTCCCCCGTCGCCACAACCTCCAGCACAGGGTCGCTCAAATTTAATTTCTCCATTAAGGACTGCGAAATATAACCGATTTTCTTGCGGATTTCCCGCACATCGCATTGACCGAAGCGGTTGCCCAACACATCTACGGTTCCCCGGCTAGGGAATTCGTAACCGTTCATCATTTCGAGGAGCGTCGTTTTGCCGGAGCCGTTGCGGCCTAACAATACCCAGTGTTCACCGGGTTGGATATGTACATTCACATCGTTTAAAATATGTCGTTCTCCACGAATAAAATGAATATGGGATAAATGGATCATCGAACGTTACATTCCTTTCTTTTACCCTTCGCTGACATACGTGCCTTGCGCGATTTGCAGCTGCAATTCGTCGGGCATCCGGTACGGGTACACTCGCATACCCTCTGCTCCCGCCGTGTATAACATTTGGTACATCGCCTTGCAAGCCGTAGGACTTGATGTATGAATATAAATCGTCTTGGGAAATTTGCGCGTCTGAAGAAGCCATATCACGACGTCCATGCCCGTTTCCTTCGTCGACCAGCCCAGGTCATGGTCCAGCGACAAAATATCAACGTCACACGATTCTAGCAGTAGCAAGCATTCTTGAACGTTCTTGGCCAGTGTAAAATTACTTGGGCAAGGGCGCAGATCATCTAAGTATACATGAATCATGATCGGATTTCCTTCCTTTCCTGTTCATGCGGTTCGTCATCGGACGCGGTTGAACAGCGTTCGGACGATGGCAACCTCCTGCGCATGCGTGCCGTCACTCCCTTTGCCCGTTTCCAGAACGACCGGAATACGCTGCAAATAAGGCGAGGCCAGCATCCTCTCGAAATTGTCGCGTCCGATATGCCCGGTCCCGATATTGGCATGCCGGTCTCTCCGCGAGCCGTACGGGTACACGGAATCGTTCAGATGCACGGCCTTTAAGTGTGGAAAATAATCCAGCTGCGTTCCTCGCGCTTCGAGCTCGTCCCACGCCTGGCTTCGCCATAGACCGCTGGCAAACGCATGGCAAGTATCGAAGCAGAAGCCGATGGTGTCCGGGTAGTCGCAAAGCTTGCGCACCTGCACCATTTCCTCCATGGTCAGCCCCATCTGCGATCCTTCCCCAGCTTGATTCTCCAGCAGGATGAGCGAGCGGCCGGCATACCCCTTCGCGGCGCTATTCAAACATTGTATTATATTTTTATAGCCTTGTAACGGGTCTTTTCCAACATATTTGCCAAAATGCACCACAAGCCCGACGGAGCCGCACGCATCCGTGATGTCGAGCCCATTGCGGATCAACTTGACCATCAAATCACGGTCCGCCGCATCAGCCGCCGGATTGAGCGGGTAAGGCGCATGACCGATCGAGAGCAAGTCATGCTCACGACATAATAAAGCACAAGCCTCCGCATCGCGGGCATTTACCGTCTTCGTCGAAAGACTGCGCGGATTGACAGGGAAATACTGGAACGCATTAGCCCCTATCGCCAATGCGGTTTTGGCGGCTCCGGTATAGCCGCCTCGCGTACTAACATGCGCGCCCACATACATGTCCATCCGCCCCTCTCACGATTGGCAGTTCGCGCAATAAAAGCATTTGCGGCTGCTGACCTCTGTCTTCACGAGCTCCTGTCCACAACGCAAGCACGGTTCGCCTTCACGATCGTACACACGGCACCGGTCATTGAATCCCCCCGTTAACGTGTCGTTCACGAACAGCGGATCCTCCATATAGCCGCCGTAACGAATAGCTTCGAGCAGCACGGAGCGCATGGCATGGAATAAGCGGATCTTCTCCTCATCTGTAAGCGTCGGCACTTTGCGGAGCGGCAGAATGCCGGCCACAAAGCAAATCTCATCGGAATAACAATTACCGATTCCCGACAGAACCGACTGGTCAACGAGCGTCACTTTCAGATTGCCTTTCTTGCCTTGGAGCACCTTCATCCATTCGGCTAACGTAAAGCCCGCCTCCAGAGGCTCGGGCCCTAGCTTACGGAATAAGGCATCAAGCTCCGGCAGAGCGTGCATATGCAAGTAGCCTAATCGGAGTCCGATGAAATACAAGTTCTGGGCACCGAAGCGGATGACGACTTGCGTCGTCCTATCCGGCTTCTGCTCCTCCGATCCGTAGAACATCCAGCCGCCAAGCATGAGATGCAGCACTAACACTTCACCTGTAGCCAAATGAAAAAGCAGATGCTTCGCTCTGCGATCCAAGCGCACTATGCGGTTGCCGGACAGCTTGCGGTTAAACAATTCCGGCTCCACATTCAACGATTTGGGCCTGGTCACTTCCGCCTCTTGAATGGGCGAATTCAATATAAGTCGTGATAATTGCTGACGATACGTCTCCATTTCCGGAAGCTCGGGCATTGGTTCGACTCCTTGCCGTTTTCTTCCTTGTATAACCAAATGGCGGGCATCGTAAACGGAAGATGACGGCCAGCTAAATCAGTCCCTCGCTCGCATAGACCGGTTTCAGGCGGCGTGTCTTCGGTTTCGCTTTCACGTTGCCGACCGGCGACGCCTCACAAGCCGTCACCGTTTCATCTTTGCGCAATTTGTCCTTCAGCCGGCGGATGCGCTTCTCCAGCGCTTCCTCCAACTCGCTTAGCTTACGGTCTCCGCGCTGAAGGGCCCTTCTTCGCCATAGCTTCGCCCAAGCTTCTTCTGCATAGAAGATCGCTTCGCTCAAATTTTTCTCCCGATGTTCATAATACATCGCCAGCTCCAGGTACGGCTCGATTTGCAGGGCAATACCGGCGCTTTTCAGATGGATCCACCGTTTCCACAGTTGGACGGCACGAGCATACTCGCCCTTCTTCTTATAAAAGGCAGCCAATTCCAGCATAGCCGATTGTTGATCGGCCGAGAGCCCCGCCGCCTGCTCCTGCTCATTCAGCCTTGCATACAAATCGTCGAAATAGAGCTTCGACTGCTCCTCGCACTTCATCTTATCCAGCCAAAGACCTGTGCGGAACAGCTCTTGGAGCTCGATGCCGGCACGATCGGTCTCCCCTGCAAGCAATTTGGCGAAATGGATGGTGAGCGCCGCCAGCGTGACGATATCGTGTTCATTGTGCACGAAAACCCCTTGGAGGATGGCTGGATCCTTCTCCGCCAAGTACTGGAAGTACAAGACGGGCGCCATCGAACCTGGAACATCGTCCACCCGCTCGAAGCCGAGCCGGCTCTCCTCCACCTTGCTCAGACGGCAGGAAGGCAGTGTATGGCGCCAAATGCTTCGGGACGGGTACAGCAGATCGAGCTGAAGCAGCTTCGCATCATCCAGCTTCAGCCGGTTGAGCACGTACCGATTCTTCAGAATCGGCCAATCGAATGTCCGGCCGTTATAAGAAACGATATGCGTAAAGCGGTCGAGCAGCCCTTGCAAATAGTGCAGCATGGCCTGTTCTTCCGCCGGATTGCGGATCAACAGCTGCTCCACCGTGAACAGCTCCCCGGTATAATAGCCGATGCCGACCATGAACGGCACGTTGCCCGCTCCGACACCGAGCCCCGTCGTCTCGGTGTCGAAGAAGAGCAGCGCGTCATGCGCCGCAGCGGTCTCGCGCTCGTGAAAGCAGGTCAGCTGCTGCGCGCAACCGGCCAGCTCCCGCAGCCGGTAAAGGCCGTGCATGCTGTCCGCGCCATACACCCGGCGCCGCATGACGAACGAGCCTTGCGGGCTCGTTTCGATATGGGCGCCGAGCGGTGTCCACTCGTCCGCTGCCACGGGCACGGACGGCGGGGCTGCCGGCGCCGTTACCGGTGCCGCTGCTGTGCCCCTCAGGCGGCCGAGCTTCTCGCGGAGCCCGCTCATCGGGCACCGCCGTTCCGCTGCTCCTGCAGCTTCGGAGCTATCAGCTTGCCGAATGCGTAGGCGGTATTGTTCATCATGGGCATGACCTGCTTTCTTTCATAATTAGCGCTTCAAATAGAAGCCAGAAGTTCCAAGCTTTTATGTTTGGCATGAAGGCCTTCGATTTCCGTCCCGATACAAGACGGGCAGCCGTCCTCGCACGGACATCTGCGAATTAATTGTCTTGCCGAATTTTTAATTTCGTCAAAACGTCTGTAAACATCTTCCGCTAGCCCGATGCCGCCCGGGTAGTGATCGTAAATAAAGATCGTCGGCAATTGCGTATGCTCGGCCCGAATCTGTGAAACGACGTGAATATCGCTGCGGTCACACATGACATGAACCGGCACGATATGTTTAAGAACGTGGGATATGCCCAGCAGCAGTTGCTCCAGCGTTTTGGTGCCGATCTCCGGATCGACTTCCCTTAGCTCAATCCAAGCTCCGCTGGTGTGCAGTTCTTCTTCCGGTAAGGTGATGGGGCCATAACCAATATTTTCGAAAGTAGTCAAACGGATTTTCTTAAACAGGGTTGGCATGGCATTAACCCGGACGTCTCCGTAATGAAGCGATGACGTTCGTCTTGTCTCGGTTCTGTCAATTTCCAGTACGACAAGTTTGACGGCCAGATTCGCATCCGTGTAATATTCAACATCGACTTCTCGCACGTAGGCTTTCTTATGCTCCCAATCCAGCTTCTCGACTTGAAATTGCACGCCTTCGTGAAGATAGATCGCCTCATCGTGCAGCAGCGTCATCGCGCTGAATCTGTCCATTTCCCCGATGATTTTGACGTTCGCGACGTTCGACTGGTCAATAATGACGACATTCTCTTGCGCTGCAGAGCGCAGGCTAACCTCGCTTGCAGGAAAGGATTGATTCGCCCAGTAAAAGGAATCCCCAGCCTGATGCAATACCCTCTCTTCGACCAAATACTCCAAAATATCAGCTATCTCCAAGGGGCCGAATTCCTCGCCTTTTTTCAAAGGGAGCTCATAGGCCGCACAGCGCAGATGATCGACAAGAATAATTAAATTCTCCGGATTGATTCTCGCCGATTCGGGTGAACGGTCGAAGAAATACTCGGGATTCTGGACGATATACTGGTCGATCGGCGTGTTGCCGGCTACCATCAGCACCAAGGCTTCTCCATGCCGTCTGCCGGCCCGCCCCGCTTGCTGCCACGTACTGGCGACACTTCCCGGATACCCTGTCATGATGCAAACCTGCAGCTGACCGATATCGACGCCAAGCTCGAGCGCATTGGTGCTTACGACCCCCAAAATTTCGCCGTTCCGTAAACCTCTCTCAATCTCCCGGCGTTGATTCGGCAGGTAGCCGCCCCGGTAGCCTCGAATGGACTTGGCTCCGATTTCGTTTTTGACCAGTTCCTGGATATGGCTTAAAATGACTTCCACCCGGACACGGCTGCGGGCAAAAATGATCGTCTGAACCTTATTCGCCAGAAATTCCCTTGCCAAGTGATTGACTTCGGCGGTCGAGCTCTTGCGAATGTTCAGCGCCTGATTCACGATCGGCGGGTTATAGAAGACGAAATGCTTCCTGCCCCTTGGCGCCCCGTTATCGTCGATAAGCCTCATCGGTTTGCCGGTCAGCTGCTCGGCCAGCTCCTTCGGGTTGGCAATCGTCGCCGACGTGCAGATGAACAGCGGGTTGCTGCCATAAAATTTGCAAATGCGCTGCAGCCTGCGAATGACGTTCGCGACGTGACTGCCGAAGACGCCCCGGTATGTATGCAGCTCATCGATCACAATATATTTCAGATTGCTGAATAAGCTGACCCATTTGGTATGATGAGGAAGAATGGCGGCATGCAGCATATCGGGATTCGTGATGACGATGTGCCCTACGGTTCTAACGAGCTGCCGGATCGCCGGAGCCGTGTCACCGTCATAGGTGAAGCTTTTGATATCGATCCCCATCTCCGTAATAATCTCGTTAAGCTCGCTCCTCTGGTCCTGGGCCAGAGCCTTCGTCGGGAATAAGTACAGCGCACGGCTTCCGTCGTCTTCCGCAATCGCCTGCAGGACAGGCAGGTTGTAGCATAGCGTTTTGCCTGATGCGGTCGGGGTCACGGCTACAATATTCTCGCCTTTGCGAATAGTTTCATAAGCGGTGTGCTGGTGTGTATATAACTGATCTATACCTCTTCTCGCCAATGCGTCTTTAATTCTGTGATCCACGCTTTCGGGCATCGCACGCGTCTTGGCTTCTTGAGGCTCGACCTCACGCCAATTGACGATATTCTCATTGGTTTTCAAGGCATGGATTAAGTCCGAAAGCGATTTTTTCCTATTCATTTCAGTTGCACCTCATAAGAACGATTGTTCCCCCATTATAACCCCCTGGCGAAAAATAAAAAAGCCCCTAGAATCAGGGCTTCTCAATAAATTTGCCTATCCCCGGCTGTTGGCAGGGATCATTGCGGATCGCGCGGGGCATGGACGGCCTATAGGTCTACATTAGATCGGATGAATCGTCATAATCATACCGAATCCCTTCGTGATCCAGGGTTGCGGTCGGTGCATGAACTTGAAAAGCCTGTATCGCACTCTCTTGCATTTTCGCCAAAACTTCCTGATAATCTCTAGAACGGTGCTCTTCCTTATCATGTTTCATCGCCGTTCTCAATGCTCTTTCAATGATCACAACATCATGACTCGTAAAATTCACGGTTCCTCGCACCTCGTCTCGGTTCTATTGATTTCATAACATTTAGCTTTGCCATTTTTGGGAAAAGCCATACAGCGCCAGCCGATTTTCTAAAACTCGTAATTTGGGATGAAATCAGGTAAAATCAGGAATAACCCAATCCTAAGGAGGAGTTCATAATGACAGCTTCTTTACCGAACGAAGTCGAAACCCATCGCCAGCCGGACCACGAAATCAACCCGCAGTTCCTTACCCGCTGGTCTCCGCGTTCTTTCACCAATCAAGAAGTTCCCGAAGATGTGCTCCTCAGCTTGTTTGAAGCGGCACGCTGGGCACCCTCCGGCAGCAATTTGCAGCCATGGCATTTCATTGTCGCCCGTACGGAAGAGCAGCGCGCCAAGTTCCATCGTTTCATCGTGCCGGCCAACCTGGAATGGTGCGAGAAAGCGCCCGTTCTGGCACTGCTCGTCTCTTATACCAAAACGCCGAAAGGCGGCGACTCCCCAAGCCACGCCTTCGATGCCGGCACCGCATGGGGATACTTGGCACTCGAAGCGAACAACCAAGGCTTAATCACACATGCCATGGGCGGATTCGATCATCAACTGGCCCGTGAAACGCTGCAAATTCCGGACGATTATCAGACGCATGCCGTGATCGCTATCGGCCATCGCGGACCTGTAGACGCATTGCCCGAGCGCTTCCAAGAGCGTGAAGTCCCGTCCCCGAGACGTCCGGTAAGCGAATTTGTCTATGAGGGTACTTTCGGCCAATCCCTATAATTCGCAACCAAAAGAACACCTCGTCCGCATCTAACCGATGATAGGATCGAGGTGTTCTTTTACTTTCAATAGGGAAGCGCAACTTTGTCTACTTTGGATTTGTACGAAGGATCGAAATAGGCGGTAAACGTCAGATTAACGGTCAGCTTCCGGGTCAGATCTTTCGGCAGGGTGCCGAAATTCACTGTTTCTACGTTTATCAAACGCGGCAGCGCCTGCAATTGGGTGATGGCGTCCGTCACTTCCTGATAAGTTCCGCCTACAGACGTCGTTACTTTCACTTCCCTTACATTCGGGAAAGCACTCTTATTCGCCGTGTCTCCCTGCTGCGTCTGCATGCCTTTATCGCTTACCGCATAGGCAATGGAGTTGAAAGTAACCTTCGTTTCCGTTTTGATCTTATCGAGATCCAGCGTAAGCTGCTCCGTATTATCCCACAATGGCAGAGCCGCTTGAATCTCCTCTATTGATGGGCCGGGCTCTTCCTTCTTTTCGCTCAACTTTTTGTTAAGCAGCTGGACTTGTTTCTCCACCATGACGATTTCATTCTGCTGGGACTGCACTTTCTCCGTTGAAGGAACCTGCAGGAAATAGTAGAAAGCGAATAGCGCCAAAAACATTATGACGGCAAGGAACAACAGGAGGGTCTGCGTATTATTTTTGCTGGACATTGAGTAGCTCCTCCTCTTTCGCCTGTGTTGTCGTCTTCGTGCCTGTATCTTTCGCAGCTGCCGCTTTCTTAAACGAGATCGTGTAATTCACCGTGTACTGCTTCGCTGCCGGTGTCGGGTTCGCTGCTGCCGGATTCGCCGGATCGACGGTTACCGCAGTATTGCCGCCAGGGCTGCCGCTTGCCGTTTCAGTGATGGACTGCATGAGCGTATTCTCCCCGAACGTCAATCTGCGAAGGTCAAATAAATAGTGCGCTGCGTCTTCCATTTTGGCGAAATTGACCGTTAACGTTATTTGCGATTCGGCCGCATAAGCGATCGAGTTGATTTGGGCGGTTACAGGCAGTGGCTTCTTAATTTCCCCCAGCATCTGGATGACGTCCTTACGATTCGCTCTCGTTAACGTGATGAACGCCGAAGGATCGCCTTGCGAAGCCGGCTTAGCCGTTATTTTCGCCTCTGCCGCCGCCTTCTCCTTATTCAGCGCCGCCAGTCGCGCCGTATTCTGCGTGATGGTTTGCTGATTCTCCCAATACGTCCAGCCGATTAAGCCCGCGCAAGCCACCCATGCCACAATGGCCAGTAGAAACAATAGCACTTTGATCTTCGTCTCGGTCTTCCGATGCGGGAGCAGATTGATTTGCGCTTTGTGCTTGTTGAACAATGAAACGCCGATGGCGATTCGAAAAGCATTCGCGCTGAAATCTTTGGTTTTGCCGGCAGCATACTGATCGAAATCGACGGTTTCCACCTTCAGCTCCGGCAGCGCTTGCTGCAGATCGGCATGAAGCTGCTTCCTGCCGCTGTTGGCCCCTGTCACGATAATGTGGGCGATACGGCTGTTCCCCTCTTGAATACTGTACTGGTAAAAGCTCAGCATTCTTGAGATTTCCGCGATGATCTCCCCGGTTTGGTCAGGCGTTAGCTCGTCCTGTTCGGCGGTACCTTGTTCTACAAGTGAAATCGTGCGCATGAAAATCGGATTTCCGTTTTGCAGCATATACACTTCCAACGAACCCCGATCCAAAGACACGAGCATGGATTCTTCAAAAAACTCCTCCTGCTGGGACGAAATCGCCCGTGCCAACGCCGTCGCTGAGATTTCCCCCGCTTTCACGTGCACGCCGGCATCTTCGAACACTTTGACATAGCTCATGATCAGCTTCTTCGGTGCCGCAAATACGAGAACCAGCGTGCTTTCATCGTCATGGCTTACCTTAATGTAGTCGTAGACAGGGTCTTCAAATGGCAGACGAAGCGCCGTCTCCACCTCAAGCTCCACGAGCTGTCGTAGCTCCTGAGGCTTGATGCTCGGGATGCGCATTTTACGAATAATGATCTGCGAGGTCGGTATGGCGATCGTGGCGGAAGCTCCTCTCAGCTTCTCCGCTTTCACCCATTGTTTGACTTGCAGACTCAAGGAATCGCTGTTGACGATCTGATCCTCAACGATGATCCCTGGCGGGATGGGAAGAAAGCCGCTTGCGCCTATTTCCCATGCTTTTTTCTTTTTGACCGATACGTAACGGACCCCTGTCTGGTCTACTGTAATCCCGATTCGCTTGGAAACGAAGCCGAACATAATTATCACACCCTGCTATCCGAGTAATGTTAGGTAAGCCTGTATCAAATCCGAACCATATCCATAGGAAAGAAGTATGCCCATCGCCAATGAAGGGCCGAACGGTATCGGTTGTTTTCTCTGGATGATTTTTAACAGAAGCAGCAAGCCTCCGATGAGACTGCCGATCATACATGCTAAAACGAATGCGATCAAAATATGAGATAAGCCCAGGACTGCGCCACAGACTGCCAGGAGCTTGGCATCTCCCATCCCCATACCGCCGCGTGAAAGAAGGGCAATCACTATTACAATTCCGCCGCCTGCAATTGCGCCCAGTACGTAACTCCACCAAGCCTGTTCGCCGGGGAACACGATGCGTAAAACGGCTAAGACCGGAAAGAAAAACATTAAAACTTTGTTAGGAATCAGCATTGAAGTTAAATCGGAAACGGTGATGATGACGAGAAGACTGACTAATGTTAGTGCGACTAAGGTTTCCGCCGTGAACCCGAAGCGGACGTAAGCCCACATGAATAATAATCCTGTTGCAAGCTCGCCTAAAGGATATAAGGGTGAAACGTTGGTGCTGCAGTATCTGCACTGCCCTTTGGCTGCAAAATAACTGATCACCGGGATCAGATCTCGGGATTTCAGCTGTGTTCCGCAGCTGGGACATGCCGAGGGCGGTTTGACGACCGATTGTTTGGCCGGTATGCGCAGCGCGACGACGTTGAAGAACGATCCGAGTACAAGACCAATGATGAACACATAAACGCCGATTAGGATTGTCATTTGGTTGGGTCGCTTTCTTTGGTTTTAAAAAAGGAATCGGAATGGACCGATTCCTTTTTGGGGGTTGGGTATTAGCCACCTGGTGTTGGAGTTGGAGTTGGTGAAGCAGCTCCAGAACTTTTTAACACTTTCTCAGCAGTGTACGGATACTCTTTTGTACCGGTGATAAGGGTTACACCTGTTAAAGTACCGTCACTAGCAAATGTTACTGTTCCACTATCGATTTCGGCTTTAGTGCTTGGTAAGTATAGATTAGTATCAAGATATTTTGCAGTTTTCAAAGCCGCAATGTTTACAGTTGCATATGTTACATAGTCGGAATGTTGTTCAGCTGTCACATACATCCTAGCAGCTTGGTAAATTTGGTTAGCAGTAGCTACGTCGGAATCTTGCTTCGATTTATTAATAATGTTGCTGATCAACGGAACAGCGATTACCGCAATAACTGCAAGAATAACGATTACTGCAAGCAATTCAATTAGTGTAAAGCCTTTTTCATCTTTTGACAGCTTTTTCAATTTCATAAGTTTCATATCATATTCCTCCTAAAATAGCCTAAAATATTGGTCACAATTTCCAACTAAGTTAACTAACCAAAGTTCGAATACATCGTAAACATCGGCAGCATAATTGCCGCCACGATCGTTCCAACCACACCGGCAAGAAAAACTAGTAATAATGGCTCGATTAATGATTTTAGCCGGTCAACCGTGTTTTCAACATCCATTTCGTAAAAGTCGGCAATCTTTTCTAACATTTGGTCAAGAGAACCGGTCTCTTCACCAATTGCTATCATTTGAGTAACAAGTGGCGGAAAAACCCAAGCTTGTTTTAAGGGCTCTGACAGAGGCTTTCCTTGTCTGAGTGACTCTGCTGAGCTCTTGATAAATCTTCCAATTACTTTATTACCGACGATTTCTTCAACAATTCCTAGAGACTGTAAGATTGGCACTGAACTTGAATACAGCGAAGAAAGAGTTCTTGTCATTTGGGCGACTGAACCTTTAAGCTTTAATTTTCCGAAAATGGGTACTTTAAGTTTGCAATAATCAATGAAATAAGCGCCCTGATCAAATCTCTTAACAACTTGATAAATCACTGTAATTCCCGTAATCGAGATCAACCAATAATACCATTGATTCTGTATGCTATTACTCAGTGCCAGCACAAACTTGGTAACTAGTGGTAATTCGGCGTGCATGGAATCAAACATTTGCACAAATTGTGGAACAACCGACTTTAACAAATAAACAACCGCTGCAACTGCTAGTAGACCAACAACAAATGGATACGTAAGTGCAGATTTGATTTTTTCACGCGTCACATGCTCCTTCTCAAAAAACTTCGCAAGGCGCTCCAACGTCCCTTCCAAGTCGCCGGTCTCTTCGCCGGCACGGACCATGTTCACGAACATCGAAGGAAAAATCTTCTTATGCTCCGAAATCGAACTCGAAAAAGAAACGCCCTTCGAAATACTTGAAGCCACCTGCACAAGCGCCTTCCGCAGCGGCTTGCTCTCGGTCTGCGCCGCCAAAATCGTAGTCGCTTCCACAATGTTCACACCGGCCCTGATCAAAGTCGCAAACTGCCGGCAGTACACGATGAAATGGATCGTTTTGACAGGATTGCCGATGTAAATCTCCGTTTTCAGCGCTTTGAACTGCTCTTCTTTTAACGAAAGAACGACATAACCCTTTCTCCGAAGCTCCTCCACGGCCGTTGACTTGTCCGATGCCGATATTTTCCCCTTGAGCTGTTTGCCGCCGCTGCTTCGTACTTCATACAGAAATTCGGACATTACATCACACCGCCCTCAGCAAGATAAGCTCTTGCTGCTATTGGATCGATGAGCCCCTGCTGCATCAATTCCTTAATTGACATGTCCAGCGTATGCATGCCCAAGCTGCGTCCGGTTTGCATGATGCTCTTGATCTGGTGGATTTTCTCCGAACGAATCAGGTTGCCGACGGCCGGCGTATTAATCATGATTTCTGTCGCACATGTCCGCCCTATGCCGCCTGGCTTCGGAAACAACCGCTGCGAAATGACGCCGACCAAGACGGCCGCTAACTGAACCCGGATTTGGCCCTGCTGATGTGCCGGGAACGCATCGATGATACGGTCAATCGTCTGCGGCGCATCCGTCGTATGCAAGGTCGCAAAGACCAAGTGACCGGTTTCGGCAGCGGTCACAGCCGCGGAGATCGTTTCCAGGTCCCGCATCTCACCGACCAGGATCACATCCGGGTCTTGACGCAGCGCGGCTCTCAAACCGTTCGAGAATGACTTCGTATCGCTGCCGACTTCCCGCTGATCGATAATGGAGGAAGCATGCGTATGCAGGAATTCGATAGGATCTTCGAGCGTAACGATATGTTTCTTCTCTTTGCGGTTGATGTAATCGATCATAGCCGCTAGCGTAGAAGATTTACCGCTGCCCGTAGGTCCGGTTACAAGCACGAGTCCTTGCGGCTTCAACGCTAACGAACGGATTACATTCGGCAGCCCAAGCAGTTCCAGCGACGGAATCTTGGTTGGGATCGTACGGATCGCTACACTCACACGGCCTCTTTGGCGGTACGCGTTAATCCGATATCGCGAACAGCCCTCCAGCTCATATGAAAAGTCCAATTCACCGGCTTGCTGGAATCGTTCGATTTGTTCCGGGCTAAGCAAAGCTTCCGCCATGGCTCGGGTGTCTTCCGCTTGAAGGAGCTCACTCCCGACAGGCTGCAGTGTTCCGTGTACGCGAAGAACAGGCGGCGAACCTACGGATAGATGTAAGTCGGACGCCTTCGATTCATGGGCCGTTCGCAGCAAATTGACGATCCGATCTAACGAATTTGACATTTCCCTTCCTCCTTCCCATTTAGTAAGCAACTGTTTCTCTAATGACTTCTTGCAAGGATGTGATGCCTTGCTTTACTTTCTGAACGCCATCATCCATCAGTTGAATGAGTCCATCCTGCACAGCCGCCGCTCTCATCTCTTGTACGGATGCCTTATTGCTGATGAGTTGGCGCATGGCATCGTTCACCGCCAGAACTTCGTGAATAGCCAATCTACCGCGGTACCCTGTTCGGTTGCAGTTGCCGCAGCCCTGTCCTTTATGCAGCTTATCGACATGGATGCCTCTGTTACACATGAAGATCTGTTCCTGCTCTGTAGGCGTGTACGCAACTTTGCACTCGTGGCATATTCGGCGCACCAAGCGCTGGGCAACGACACCAATCAAAGACGAAGCGATCAAGTACGGCTCTACGCCCATGTCCCGAAACCGCGTGATCGTGCTAACGGAATCGTTGGTATGTAAGGTCGAAAGAACGAGATGACCTGTCAATGAAGCGCGAATTGCAATCTCAGCCGTTTCCGAGTCCCGGATCTCGCCGACCATCACGATATTCGGATCCTGCCTCAGAATGGAACGAAGGCCGGCAGCAAAGGTAAGCCCGATCGTAGGATTCACATGCACTTGATTGATCCCTTCCAACTGGTACTCGACCGGATCCTCAATCGTAATAATGTTGGCATTTTCCTGGTTCAAATGGCTGAGAGCGGAATACAGCGTAGTCGTCTTCCCGCTTCCGGTCGGTCCGGTGATGAGCAGAATGCCGTAAGGCTGCTCGATCATCTCGCGGAATGCGCGCATATTGCGTTCTCCGAACCCGAGCTGCTCGATCGGCTTAACGCCTGTTGATAAATCGAGCAGCCGCAGTACGATCTTCTCCCCGTGAATGGTCGGCAGCGATGAGACCCGAATGTCGACGTGTTTGTAGTCCACCTGCATTTTGATCCGGCCGTCCTGCGGCAGCCTGCGCTCGGCGATGTTCAGCTTGGCCATAATTTTCAACCGCGCCGTTATGAAGCCCTGCATTTGCTTCGGAATCATCCGCTCCGTTCGTAAATGCCCATCCACCCGGTATCGAATGACTAGATTCGTCTCACCGGGGTCGACGTGAATATCGGAGACTTTCAATTGAACGGCTTGCTGAATCATCTGATTGACGAGCCGCACGATCGGAGAATCCTCATCCGTAATTTCCGTTTCCTTAATATCTTCTGTTGTAGGCATATCCGTCATCATTTGGCTCATGGAATCCTGAAGTCCATAATGACGGGCAATGGCCCGCTGTAATTCATCCCTGCTCGTAATCGCCGGCTCGATGCGGTAGCCGGTGCTCATGCGCATTTCTTCTATAGCGAAATAGTCCAGAGGATCGGCCATGGCCACCATCAGCTTGCCGCCTTCTTTATGAAGCGGAATGGCTTGATAGCGCCTCGCCATGCTTTCCGGAATGATTTTCGTAATTTCCGGATCTATTTGATATTTGAATAAACTGACGTGAGGAATGCCGAGTTGAAATTCAAGAACCTCAATTAATTGCTGCTCCGTAATATAACCTTGCGTAATCAGCAGGTCCCCCAGCTTCTGTTTAGTCTTACCTTGTTCTTTGAGAGCTTCCTGCAGTTGAGCGTCGGAAATAATCCCGCTTTCTACCAATAAGTCTCCCAATCTTTTTCTAACCAGAGCCATGCCAGATCAACTCCAAACCCATTTTAAGGAAAAAATGTAGGACCAAATACCTAATTTCAACGAAGACAAAAAACATTATACAACAATAGGCAGCACTTTAGTATATGATCTTATCGAATATTGTCGTTTCATAAAACAAATGTTCACTAGTCTACAAATTCTGTTCACCGTCCATAAAGTCCTCTCAAAAAAATCATGAAAAATTATGTATTTTTCGTCAAGATTCCTTAATCTTTCTTAAAATATTTACGTTATAATGGACGCAAACTGTATATTTCATAGGTACAAAGGTAGTACAATAGTCTCATATGATAGGCTTGTGTATTTACTATAAAGGAGGAGGGACTTATGTTATCCGCCATACAAAAAAAGATCAGTATAACCCTGATCACCACACTGCTAGTGTCCGTCTGCTCTTTGGCAGGCAGTCCGGCGAAACCGGTTTTAGCCGCCGCCGGCGACTCGATGACCATCGCGTTGAAATCCAAGTATACGCAGCAATACGTCTCACCTGCCGGAAACAGCGATAATGGAGCTTTGAAAGCGAATAGCGAGACGCCGGGGTCCAGCGAACTCTTTCAGCTCATCGAGCAAAGCAATGGCAGTTACGCGATCGAAGCGCTCTCGAACGGGAAATATGTCAACTCGGGAGGCAGCGACGATAGCGCAATCGTACCTAATGCCGGCACAATCGGTTCGGCCGAATTTTATGATTTAATTTACAATAGCGACGGCACGATCTCGTTGAAGTCCCGAACGCATAACAAATATGTGTATGTGGAAGATACCCAGAAGCCGCTCAAAACGACAAGCGCGAGCATCTATGGCGACCATGAGAAGTTTATTCTGAACGATTTCACGAAGCCGATCAAAATTCTTGAGATTAAAGATCTCGAAAAGTCGGCCAATGAGTGGTCTGTCGTCTCCGATTTATCCAAACTATTCGGTTCGAATCAGGCGATTAGCTTGGAAACCATGAGCATCAAGAAGTTTGTCGCGCTGCGCGAAGAGCTCGATGGCAAATATGACGCAGTCTACTTCGGCAAAAGCTTGTTTAATCCCACTTCCGAGACAGGCAGCAACCATGATACCCGCTTCTTGGAAAATGATATGACAAGCCTGAAAGCGACGGAAATTACGGAGAAGTACATAAATAAAGGTCTGCCGGTTATCGTCTATAGTGATGACGCAGCGAAACGCGGCGCCATTTATCAGGGGTTTTTGGACAGCTATAATAGCGACAGATGGACTCAAAAAAAAGGCAATCTATACAACCTGTTTAACCGGTACAAAACGACACCAAAAAGCAATGTGATTTTTGTAAATAATAGTGAAATCGACTCTTTTGCTGCTTTTATTCAGAAAACAAATCTGTTTGCGTATGCGAATGTGCGCCCCCGCATTAACGTTACTAGCCAACCGGCCGACTACACGTTGTCTGCAAACCGCAGCACGAAATATCGCCCAGGCGACACACTCACGTATACATTCGATGTTTCGAATGTTCGCAATCTGAACCAGCGCAACCTGGTTGCTAATCTATATCTCGGGCTCGACAGTGTGCTGAAATTCGATGCCAACCATTTAGTGCAGTCGGTTCCGGTCACATCCTTATCGAACAATACGATCAGCTTTACATTGCCGAAAGGGTACTCCGGACTTTATTACTGGCGTCTTGAACTTGTAGACCAGACAACCACCGGCATGCTCAAGGATTATGCGGCAGGCGTTTTCCGCTATCAGGATCAGCCGCCGACGATCCATGTGCTGCAGGTCATTCCAAACTCGCAATCGTCTGCCAAAACGAGCAGCTTGCTGTTGGACGCCAACCTCAAACAAAATTACTTGAAGTCCGAAGATTATGAGATTAAAATCTCGGTCATTGATTTCAATACTTTCAATTCCACGGAATACAGCACTTTAAATAGTAAATATGACATGATCATTTTCGGTTTCAACGATTCTTATAACGGCACAGCCAACATTTCGGAAACGGCCGCAGCTGCCGTCAAATCTTATATCGCTACGGGACAAGGGGTCATGTTCACCCATGATACCGTATATCAAGGTAACCAGACGTGGATTACGAATTTCCAGGCAGACACGGGACAAATCGGGCCGAAGACGAATATGGGGCTCAATGCACCGAACACGTCAACGTCCACCGTAAAAGTCAACGAAGGCTTGCTGACGGAATTCCCTTTCTTCATCAGCGAACGGCCGACAGCTGTCGCTACAACACATGATCAGTATTTCCGGCTTGATCTGAACGATCCGAAGGTCATCCCATGGTACAACATCAATGGCAGTCCGCGGGATGTTGAAGACAGCTGGAACCATTACTACACCTATTCCAAAGGCAATGTGACCTACTCCGGTACAGGCCATAACTTCGTCAATACGACCAAGAACAGCTCCTTCCCGGATTGGGAGCAGCAGCTTTTCGTCAACACGATGTACCGGGCGTTCATCGGTTCCAATCATAAGCCGACGCTGGACATTTTGACACCCGCTCCGTTCTCGAGCAGTGCGAAGAACTACATTTCAGCCAAAAGCGATATTTCGGTCAGCTTCAGGGCCGACGATCTGGATTTGACTGACAAAACGACCGTATCATCCATCAAATTCGCATACAAGAATGCGAACAATACGGAACAAACGGATACTGTGCTCTCCAATCTGGAGAAGCCGAAAGGCGAGACGGTGACTCGTTCCTTCCCGAATCCGCTCTCCGGAAGAGGCGGCGATCTGACCATCATCGTCACGACAGCCGATAAAAGCGGCGCACTGGAAACGAAGCAGGTTGCTGTGAAAGTCATTGTTCCAACCGGATTGGAACCTGTAAGAACCGTTTCGAGCGACCGCGTCGAGAAAAATACGAATGTAACGATCAGCTATGAGATCAAACCGATCGCCATGAATTACAACCCGGAGATTAATGTCGATGATTTAACGGTGAAACGGATTCATTATAAAGAAACGCTGCCGGCGAACCTGGAGGTCGTCACATTGCCTCAAGGCTTCACGAAATCCGGGACCTTGCAAACAGGCTATACGATCGATGGCAGCATTGAGGACATCCCTTTCAGAAGATCGGGCAATCAATACATTGCCGACAGTAAGACATTTGCCATTACGGTCAAACCGGCAGCTAACGGCGATTATGCCTTGTCCGACGCGACACTGACATTCAAAGATTACAGCACAACGAACGATCAATCCGTATTATTCACGAATCGATTGATAACAGCTTATACCAGACTAACTTCCTTGCAGTTGGATGACAAAATCATCGCTCTTGGCGATACGACCAAGCTTATTCCGAAATTCGGGCCGGCTGACGCTTCTTATGCCCGCGACACGGATTACACGTGGTCCTCCGACGCAGAGGCGATTGCGACCGTCGATGCAACAGGGGTCGTGACGGCCAAAGCCGCTGGCGTCGCGAACATTCAAGCGGTAGCCAAGGACGGAAGCGGCGTACAAGACACGGCCAAGATCACGGTGATTATGCCGGGCTTGAACATTACCGGGCTGAATGTCGCGAGCGTCAATCAACCCATCGAACTGAAATCGGTTCTGGTCAAAACGCCGGATGAAACCATTACCTCCATTGCGTGGAGCTCATCCGACAATAACATCGCAGCATTCGGGGCAACCGATACACCGATAGCCAGTTTGACAGGTATTCGTCCCGGTCAGGTTACCGTAACGCTTACGATAAAGACCGATAAGCCTAAGACTTATACGCAAACTCATGTCGTTAACGTAATCTCCCTCCTCACTTCCCTGGATCTGGAGGGCGAGACGACCCTGGAGATTGGCGATGCGCCTACCCTCCATGCCAAGTATACGCCTGGTTACGTGACGAACCCTTCGTTCGAATGGAAGTCGTCGAATGCTAACGTCATCGAAGTTACGAGTTCAGGCGTGAACAGCGGCGCTCTGGAAGGCTATGCGGCACTTCATGCCAAAGCCGAAGGCGAAGCGACGATTACGGTAAGGGCATTAGACGGCAGCAGCTTAACGGATGAACTGCACATTCAGGTTATCCAACCGGCGATTACCATCAACAGCCCGATCACGATTCATGTGGGAGATGTCCCTTCTCAGCTTGTTGTAAGCAACAATTTCTTGCACGACGAGATTACATCCGTCAAATGGGAAAGAGACGACACCAATGAGAATTTCGTCCGTTTCTCCGGGGAGAAGCAGCTGGAGAGAAACATGGAGGGCAAGTCAGCCGGTACGGTGAATGGGAAAGTAACGGTCGTTTATCGTGGTGTGTCTTATACCAAGGATTTTACGATCACCGTAGATAACCCGGTCAAAGCCGTCACGATCGTCAAGAAAGACGATCCTAACGAATCGGATCCGAACGCCGTCATTACCGTCGACAAAGGGGCTTCTATTGACCTGAGAGCCGTCATCCAGCGGCCGGACGCCGTTCATTCCGGGTTCCAATGGTTTATCATTGAAGAAACCGGGAATGCCTCTTTGAACAGCCCGAACAGCCAGGATGTAACGCTTACAGGCACCGAGAAAGGCACAATCAAGGTCAGGGTGCTGGTAGGCGGCATCGATGACACGAGAGACATCAAGATCACACAAAATCTGACCCGGATCGATCTTCCGGAAGGGCCGATTCGATTAGTGTTGAACACGAGCAAAAACAGCTATGATTTATGGTCCGAAACGACCGTACTCCCGGTCAAATGGCGAGAGGAATTGAAAGACCGCCTGGAGTGGGTGTACGATGATAACGTCGTTACCATCAACAACGGGGTTGTAACTGGAACGAAGGTCGGAGACATTTCCGTAACCTTGCGGTATAAGGATGACCCTAGTGTCTCCGACTCCGTTCGTGTCATTGTTCAGAAGCAATACGACAACCGGTATTAAAGCAAAAAACATCCTTCAGTTCACCATGACTGAAGGATGTTTTTTTATTTGACTAAAACCTTTTTACCTCTGGATAAATTAATACCCTTGACTCGCGGGAGCGCGGATTGCTGGTGAGTAAAAATATCCTTGTTATATTCAATAATAAATCGGGATGATGAATTTTGCATGTTACTCTGGCCGGGTTCGATATATAGGGAAGTTAAATCCGATGATTCTTTCGTATTCCCTCTGACCGCGTTGATTGTCAGGTCGCCTTTGGCGAAAAATCCGCCTTTGATCCAGAAAACAGAACCGACGCCATACAATTCCGCATTGGAATCCGTATAGAAGAAGGCATCGAGCCTCGTAATATTTCCATTCTTCGGATTTTTACCATCGTAACCGCCGCTTGGCAAATCTTTGAATGAATTGACCCTGGAGATCAGCACTTCGCCTTTTGAGAGCATAACAAGCTCCTTGTAATTTTCGCCATCTTCCGTAATTCCGCTAATGCTGGCATCTAAGATATTCGTGCTTCCCAGAACGAAAATCGTCGCATCCATCGTCACATCGCCTTTAATGTTGACATCCCCTGTCACCAGAATATTCCCTCTTATTTTGATCGGGTCGCGGGGCTTATCATCCAAATTTTCGTTATCGATATTCAAATCTCCGTTAATAATGAACCAATTGCTGGAATAATAGGTTGAACCATTCGCAATCGGTTCCCGGTACGCTTTGGCTTCCTTCGTGAACACGAGCTGGTTGAAGTCTCCGCCGTTCCCGATATTGAAATTGCCTTTATATAAATAGGACCCGCCGGACAAGCCCGCTTGGTCATGGATGGCGGCAATATCGGCAGCGCGCTTCGTTTCATATTCTTCGTCATCGATACGATCATAGACCGCCAGCTTCAGCCTATCCGTACGGCTTTGCAAATAGCTTTCAAGCTGTGTGGGATCGTTGGGGTTATAATTATTTTTGATAATCGCCCGCTCCGTCGCGTTTCCGCTTACCGCTTCCGTCACTTTATCGATGAAAGACTCATCCATATTCAGCTGTACGAAGTCTTCCTGGGATTTCAACTCTACATGATCCTTCTGAACGCCGAGAACGGTCGGGATCGTCGTTAACCCTTTATCCGTCGTGGCATTGATACTCGTGTACTGTTCCGGCGAGCAATTGGGATTCATCCCAGCATCGCAAAACGTGAAATCATCCAGCGTCTGCACAAAAGCTTTACCTTCCAAATACGTATATTTGCCTACGTTGGCTGTACTTATCTCGCCATTCTCGCTGTTGTAGATATATTCAGCTTGATTTTTAATTTGCAGCTTCTTGCCTGCATACAAATCTCCTCCAAGAAAATACGGCGAGCCATTCAGAATCAGATTGCCTTCCGAGCCGGCGGCATAATTCAGCACATCCGGATAAGCGTTGATCCCTACGAGCTGCTCAAGCTTACGCACGACGCCGTCGATGTTCGCCGTTACGGTAATCTTAATTTGCGGCGGAGCGCCATTCTCTTCTTTGATCAACTCGGCACTCGTCACCGGTTCATCTGCAAACTCGGTCTCCACCGTATTGCTTTCAATGGCCGGAAACATACTGGTTAACTCCGCTTCGAGCGCTTCGGGATTGAAATCCTCCCGGCCGTCCAGCGTCGCTTTAATTCTGGCCACCGCCTCATTCAGCGCTTTCTCGGCCAGATGCAGGCTCTGCACATCCTTCTGCTTCGTTTCACTTCGCACCGCGCCGCCAATACTTGCGCTGAGTACAGCGAGTCCGAGCATCGTGAAAATCAATATCATGAACAGCACGATTAACAGCGCGGATCCCCGTTCTTCTGCCAGCCGCTTCAACCTTCTCATCCTTCTCACCCCGCTCAAAACCCGAATCTGCTTTCCATCTTCAGCTGATGCTTGACGTGCTTCTTATCCTCTTGTTCCAGCACCAGCGTAATTCGGATAAGTCCGTCCCGGCATGCGCTGGCGTTGCCGCAGTCCAATTGAATTCTGGAACCGTCCAAGAGGACGGATTGGAGGTGATCTACCTTTCCCGTTCCGTTAGCTGCTGTAGCGTCCGCGATATATAAGCCGGAATTATAAATTTTCATTTGTTTGCGCGGAATTTCCGTACCGTTCAGCTTCGTTGTCCTCGATAGCTCGATGCCGTTCTCATTGGCAATATTCGATACATACTCCGGGCCGTAGGTATACAGCTGGGTCATCACCGCAGACATCATCATATCCGCCTCGTCCCGGAGCGAATTCTCCACTGTCACTTTGTTGTACGCCGTAAAGCCGAAAGTAATAACTGCATAAATCGTGCCCATGACCAAGGATAAAATGGATAACGAGGCGATCAGTTCGACGAGTGAAAGCCCTTTTTCTTCGCGCGCGAAATCAACGAATTTTCTCATTTATCACATATCCTTCCACAGACGTCTGATTCCGCAAGCTTTCGACGGCGCCAAGCGTCTTCACACTTACCCGGATCGGTATCAAATAGTTGCTCATCCGGTCCTCCGTGCTCGGCACGGAAGCATCGGCATGACCTTTTTCAAGTTCAGTCTGGTATGTAACCGTAATCTCATACTCGATCCCATTGACGCTCGGACGCAGTACATTTCCTATTCCGCTGAAGCTGTTCAACAGCTCATGCTTGGCAGGAATCGTACAGTTCACCCCGCCCGTCGGCGCTAGCGTACAATTGTCCATCGTCATAACCGGATCGTTGCCGTCAGCCTCGCCGATTTGACTGAAATATTTCTCAACCGTGCCGAAATTCTGCTTCTCCATATAAAACAACGCGTTCCGCGCCAAATTGACCATCACAGTCTTATTCTGATTCCCTTTATTGTAGGACATCGCGTTAATGAAAAAGGCCATCATAGCCATCGCCGCCACCGACAAAATGACCGTTGCAGCCAAAACTTCAATCAATGTAAAGCCCTCTTCGCGTGGGGTTCTTTTCTTCATTCCGGGTGCTCCTAAGATCGTCAATTTCAAAGCGTGGCTATTCTTCAAATAGGACTATTGCACCATATTTTCGACATCACAAGTCGAAACCCCTGCTCAAAAAATGACAAGAAACGAAAAGCCTCACTCCCTAAGGAGCAAGGCTTCTGCTTACTTACACGTAAGGCGGATCCCACGCCTTCTTATCCCAACCAAGCTTGTCGCTGATCACGTTCATGTCACGGTCCAGACGGACGTTGACGCCGAACGGCAGCTTGCGCTGGTGCCAGAAGCGCACATCGCGCCACTGTACTTCATACCCGTCCGTTTTCTCCGTCCAGCAGACATGGATGCGCTGCGCGAAGTGCAGGAAAGCGCGAACGCCATCCGTCGTCATCGTAGCCTGCACAATCGGATGGGATTTTTCTTGTGTATAGTCGATTTTGCTGTACTCAACTTCCACCACAACGTCCCCATGCCTAATTTCCCCCAAGTAAAATTGCGTCTCGCTCTCGATGACGAATTGCCAGCGAAACCAGCTTAGGCTCGGGATGAGGTGACAGACGCCTTGTTCCAGATTCAGCTCTTGCTTCACCAACTGGATGAAGCGTTGCCGCTGCAAACTGCGCACAACAATATAGAACAAGGTTGCCGCATAGATAAGGGCAAACATTTCGCCGATATGGAGCCCGCCGCTTCCGTGCCACACGAGCAGCCAAATGAACACGCCTGCCGTATGCAGAGCGAACAAGAACGGTTCATAGAGACAAAGAGTATCCAGGTGAAACCATTTTGCCGAGAATGGCCGCATGCATTGAACACCGTACACATTGAACAGATCCAGGAACACATGAAAGACAACCGCGATGAATGTCCACAGGTATAAGCTTAACCAATGCTCCCATACGCCGAAAATAGCAGCCAGAGGCACGCTGAGCACGATCGGCCAGATGAACAGCGCCGGCAAGGAATGCGTAATCCCCCGATGAACCCGCAAATAGTTCGTATACCCTTTGAGCCGCGCTAACGTATCGAAGTCCGGAGCGTGCGAGCCGATCAGCGTACCGGCTAATATGGCATGCGTCAAATTCGGGTCCTGCGAGACGACAGGCTCCAGACATGCAAGTCCGGCCAAGGTGATACCGAATAACAAATGGCTTCCCGTATCCATTGTCAAATCACCAGTCCTTTATCTTCGTTGTAGACGTGCGTCTTTCCGTCGTTAACGGCCATGTGATTCTCTTCCCAGCGTTCATGCACATTAAACCAATAAAACCATGAGGCGGGCTGCTCACGTATGACCCGCTCCATGAAAGCGTTAAGCCGCAAATTCGATTCCGCCCGTACGCCACGCCCTGCCTGCCCGGTTGGCAGATCAACAGGAGGTCCGAATACCAGCTTGTGCTTGAAGCCTCTAACCCTGTAACCGTAGAAGGGGACAATAGGAATGCGCAGCTCCAAAGCCAGCATGGCCGCCCCTTCAGGCGTCCTCGTCAATCTGCCGAACAACCGTGATAATGGAAAGGACGCTCGCCAGAAATCGCCAAGCACAAACACGACGCCTCCGGCCTGCAGATGCTTTTTCAAAGTGCGGTACAGCTCCAGCGGAGGCACACTGTCGTAATCCAGCCCCTTGCAGCCCATTGCCTGGAATTTCAAATAAAGCGGCCGAAGCTCCGGGCTTCCCGCCGATGCGACCGTCATGCAATCGTAGCGGCGCGTCAGATACCAGTAGTAATAGAAGAAGTTGCCGAGATGCGGCGTATACACAATGAAGCCTTGATCCTGAGACCGGCGCTTAGCTTCCTGCAAATGCTCTTGGCCCTGCACGTCGAAATCCTTGTGCAGCACATGCAAGCGCCTGCTCATGAAGAGCAGCTCGAACAAGGTGAATACCACATTATGCACATAGTGTCTGGCATGCTTGCGAATATCGCGCTTGGGCACATGATCCAGCAGCTCCTCCATATTTCGCTGAACCGGCCGTAACAGCTTGCTCCGCAGAGCCGCGTAACCGATGTTAGCAGCGAGCGCCAACGCCGCCCGCAGCATCCACAGAGGGAACAATCGGAGGACTCGCTCTATACGGTCGAGCTTGTGTTCATTGGAAGTCAGCTTGGCAATCCAATCATACAAAGGTGCCGGCCTCCCCTCTAGTTAGATAAGAAATGGCGCTTATACCGGCGGGTCACTCTGTCTTTCTGAAGAATAATGAAGAAATCGACCGTCTCAAACACTTCATCATAAGCCGGTTCCCCGCCAATTTCGGCACCGAGCCATTGATAGCCTTTCATTAGCGGAGGCAGCTTGCGGAAAATATCTTTCTCGTTACTAATCGCATCCAGCATGGCGAGTCCCTGAATACGATGCGTCGCAAGCGGCTCGATCCCGAACCGGTCGGTTATAACCTGTTTATGAACGAGCATGGTGTAGATTTCATTCAAGTCCTCCAAACTGCTCATGTGCACACTGCCGCATCCGATCAAATACGAATAATTCCGCTCCGTCATATAACCGGCAATGCCTTCCCACAAGAGCTGGATGGCCTTACCCCCGCGATACGCCGGGTCGATGCAGCTTCTTCCAAGCTCAAGCGTCTGCCGTTTATACTCGGCGAAAGCCGCTAAATTAAACTCTGTTTCCGAATAAAAGCCGATGCCGTCCAGCGCCCGCTCCCCTGGCAGAAGCCGGTAAGTGCCTACGACCTGATCGGTTTCGGCATCTTTGACGATGAGATGATCGCAATACGGGTCATACGCATCTTGCTCAAGACCGTCCTCATTCAGCATGCGCATGTTCTTCTCTTCCTCTACGAAAACTTGATACCTGAGCCGCATAGCTTGCTCAACTTCATGTGCGCTGCCGGCCAGACTAACCGTCAACCTGGCCTGATGAGGCGCTGTATTCAGAAGCGGTCCGTTCATCTTCCTCACGCCTTTCCACTGGATTATCCTCAAACTCATGGTAGCAGAGGTTTATTATGGGGCCGTTTTCGTGTTGTTAAGCTTTTGTAAGGTTTAAAAAATACAAAAAAAACCGCCTCCCGTCACATAGACGGAAAGCGGCAAATATTACAGAGGTCACTGAAGCCACCAATATAGAGGGATGAAGAAAATAGAAGTCATAATGCCGCATAATGCCATCGATAAGCCTGCAAAGCTGCCTTGCCGCTCCGAATCTTTGATGACCTTGGCCGTCCCGATGCCGTGAGCCGCCGTGCCAAGCGCAATCCCGATCGAGATGTCATCCTGTATCTTGAACCATTGCAAAAGCCGGACACCGAACATACTGCCCACCAGCCCCGTCATCGTCGTCAGAACCGCGGTGAGTTCGGGAATTCCCCCTAACCGGTTCGCGATCTCAATCGCAATAGGCGAGGAGACGGATTTGGGCAGCATGCTAAGCACAATTGAACGGCTTCCTCCGAGCAGTCCGACGATCGCCGCGCTTGCACCAATCCCGACAATGGAGCCGCTGATCACACTGACCATGACTCTTTTCAAATTCGCACGTATTAATGACCTGTATTTGTACAAAGGGACGCCTAAAGCAACGGTTGCAGGACCCAACAACAGCGTCAGCACATCCGCACCCTCTTTAAAATACGCGAACGGAATTCGAAATCCGACCAGAATAAGAATAATAAGTCCCGTACATACGAATAACGGATGCATGAACC
The DNA here is from genome assembly GCF_031456485.1 of Bacillus sp. 3255. Lineage (NCBI taxonomy): Bacteria > Bacillati > Bacillota > Bacilli > Caryophanales > Bacillaceae > Bacillus > Bacillus sp. 3255. Next base: position 112,353 of record NZ_JAVDUS010000013.1, on the reverse strand, counting down.
GCCATCGTTCTTGAATGAGATTAGCGAAAGCGTAGATCACAACACTGAGAGTCAAACCGAAGAAGGGGTGCTGCAGGATACTATCCGCCATACTTCTCCCCCTCCTTCGCGAGTTTGGACGAAATCCATCCCGTGACAAGCAAAACGACGGCCGTCGCCCCCGCGGTGCCGCCTAGTATCGCGACCAAATTCGCTCCGATGATAGGAAGGAATAAGAGAATCCCGACGGTATAAGGGATAAAAAAGAGCATCATATGCCTTGTGAGCAGCGCGGCCGCATCTTCCACCCAAGACAGCTTGACGAGCTTGGCGAACAACGCCCCCGTAAATAGGATGAGCCCGATCACATTGCCGGGAAGCGGCAGGTGCAGGCTCATTTGGATGACATAACCTATGAAATTAAAGCCGAGTAATATAGCAAATCCGAGCATACCTTCCCCTTTTCTCGCTGTCAAGATGACTTATCCGGAGTCTCTATAAGCATTTCTGATTTCTCTTAACATAACATAAAAAATGGAGGACATAAAGATAGAAAGCAGGATTTCCGCCCACGTAATCGCCATGTCATCACCTCGGAGTTAAGTCCTTCGTCACGTTAGTTTATGCGGGAAATTGGCGAAAAAGAATGCGCAAACCGTGAATATTATAGCTGCCGTCGTGGAATTGTATAACAGGATCATCACTCCATCAGGAAGGAGGGAGCATTCACCATGGCTAAACCGGACAATCGCGAGAACAATCCAGCGCGTTTGCAAAATGCAATCGATCATACTATCGCCAACCTGCACGAGGCTGAAGATTATTTAGATGAGCATGCAGACGAAATTACAGCCCAAGAGAAGCAAGACATCGAATCCAAAAATCAACGCCGCAAACAAAGCATCAACGGATTCATCGAAGAAAAGAAAGACGAACAAAACCGTTAATACGGCAGAAGCCTCTTCCATTATAGGAAGAGGCTTCTTTTTTCATCCTTTGCGCGGCACTTCAAAACTCCAGAAGTCCCGGGCGATATGACTGTTCGGGTGATGATGCTGCGCTTCCTGCAGCAGCTCGAGCACGGCGTCGCCTTGGTACCGCGAGCTGATATGCGTCATGATCAGCGCGCCCGCCCCTGCTTCCTGAGCGATCCGCGCCGCATCGGTCGATGTCGCATGATCGAAGGAGTAAGCCAGTTCTTGCTTATCCATGCCGAACGTCGCCTCATGCACCAGCACATCGGCGCCTCGCGCTAGCAGCCGTGCTCCGCTGCAGTACCGGGTATCGCCGAGTATCGTGACGATCCGTCCCGGGATCGGCGGGCCCTGGAAATCGGCCCCGTGCAGCACAGTCCCGTCTTCCAGCTGTACGGACTGTCCGAGCTTGAGCTTGCCATAGATCGGACCGGCCGGTATGCCAAGCGCCGTCAGCTTCTCATGCATCAGCTTGCCCGGCTGTTCCTTCTCCACAATGCGATACCCGAAGCATTCGATTCGGTGCTCCAAGCGCGCCGTTTCGACGAGGAAGGTATCGTCCTCGAAGAGGAGCCCTTCTTCCTGAATTTCTACGATGTCCAGCGTATAACTGAGATGTGCTCCGCTCACTTCGAGCGCCGTCTCCACGAACCGTCGCAGCCCCGGAGGTCCGTACATCGTTAACGCCGTATCGCCCCCCAGATAGGAGCGGCTGGTCAGCAAGCCGGGCAGCCCGTATAGATGGTCGCCGTGCAGATGCGTGATGAACAGCTTCTCGGTTCTGCCCAGCTTCACCGGAGAATTCAGGATTTGCTGCTGCGTGCCTTCGCCGCAATCGAATAGCCAGTATGTTCCCCGCTCATCGAGCAGGTTTAAGGCTATGGATGTTACATTTCGCTGTTTGGAGGGCATCCCTGCCCCAGTTCCCAAGAAATAGAGGTCCAAGTTCTAAACTCCAATCTATTCGCATAATCGCTGATGAGAGCACGGAAAGCGAGGACGCCGCCGAACACAGGTGTTCGTGCAAGCTGCCTCGCTTTATGCTTCATCCTGTTAACCTACATTGAAATAACGCGCTTCTTTGTGTGCGAACACGATCGCCGAAACCGATGCTTCCGGTTCCATCATGAACGACTCCGTCAGCTCTACGCCGATATCCTCAGGCTTCAGCAGGTTGAAGAGCTTCGCTTGATCTTCCAGATTCGGACAAGCCGGATAACCGAACGAGAAGCGCTGTCCGATATATTTGGCCCCGAAGCGTTCCTGCATCGTCATGTCGACTCTGTCGGCGATTCCCCATACGTCCCGCATAATGTGATGGATCCGCTCGGCGAATCCTTCCGCCACTTCCAGCGCAGTCGCTTGAAGGGCGTGTGATTTCAAATAATCACCGTTATCGCGCCACTCTTTGGCCAGCTCATTGATGCCGTGTCCTGCCGTTACGAGCAAGAAGCCGACATAATCCATCTCACCGCTTTCTACCGACTTGAGATAGTCGGCGAGGCAGAGATACGGTTCCTTATCCTGACGAGGGAACGTGAACGTCTCCAGCACTTTGCTCGTATCCTCCGGATCGTACACGATGACGTCGTTGCCCTGCGACTGTGCCGGGAAGAATCGGTACATGCCGTGCGCCTTGATGATGCCATTCGCTTGGGCGGCATATAGAATCGAGTCTACGGTATCCTTCAACTGCATCGCCTTTGTGTCCTTATCGCTGAGCAGCTGCTCGACTTTGCCTTTCAGACCGAGGTGGTGCCCCAGCAGCATCTGCATGTTGACATACGGCATGAGATGGCCGATCGGATAATCTCTCATAATATGGCGTTCCGTATCCTGCGGCACTTGAACCGGGAGATCCTTGGATACAGCGGACGAACTCACGCGAGTGAGCTGCGGCAGTTTGTCTTCCTTCTTCCCTGCCTCCATCACATCGGATTCCTTGCTCTCTCTCAGCTCCTGGATAAGACGCTCCCGCTGTTCAGGGTCGCTTAGCTTGTTGGCGATATCCAGTCCGTCCATCGCATCCTTCGCATACAGCACGACGCCTTCATACTCAGGTTGAATGCGGGTTTTGGTGAACTTCCGCGTCAATGCGGCGCCGCCGACAAGAATCGGCACATCCACACCGGCTGTCCGCAAGTCCTGCGCCGTAACAACCATTTGTTGGGCGGACTTCACGAGCAATCCGGACAAACCGATCGCGTCCGCTTGTTCCTTGCGGTACGCTTCAATAATTTGCTCCGGCGGTACTTTAATCCCCAGGTTAACAATTTTGTAGCCGTTGTTGGAGAGAATGATTTCCACCAGATTTTTCCCGATATCGTGCACATCGCCTTTGACCGTTGCCAGGATGATTTTCCCTTTAACCGCCGTTTCCGACTTCTCCATGAAAGGTTCCAAGTAACTGACCGACGCTTTCATAACCTCGGCGCTTTGCAGCACTTCCGCTACGATCAGCTCGTTATTGTTGAAGAGACGGCCAACTTCCTCCATCCCCTTCATCAACGGTCCGTTAATGACTTCAAGCGGCGAATATTTCTTGAGCGCTTCGTCCAGATCGGGAATCAGACCTTCCTTCGTACCTTCCACAACGTAAGATCCGAGTCTTTCTTCCAGGGAAAGGTTGGAGATTTTCTCTTTCTTCTCCACTTTCTTCTCACGGAAATGCGCGACAAATTTCGCCAAGGTCTCGTCATTCGTATGATAGATCAGCTCTTCAGCCAGCTGCCGCTCCGCCTCCGGAATCGACGCATACCGTTCCAGCTTCTCCGTGTTCACGATCGCATAGTCGAGACCCGCCTTCGTACAATGGTACAAATAAACCGAGTTCAACACTTCGCGGCCGGCATCCGGCAAGCCGAAGGAAATATTACTTAAGCCGAGAATCGTTTTGGCTCTCGGGTACTTCTCTTTGATCAGCTTGATGCCTTCAATCGTTTCTACGGCAGAACCGATATATTGCGGGTCACCGGAACCGACCGGGAACATATTCGGGTCGAAAATGATATCCTCCGGATTCATGCCGTATTTCTCGGTCAGCAGCTCATAGGAACGTGTGGCTACCTCGAGCTTCGCTTCGCGGGAAACCGCCTGGCCGCGCTCATCGATGAGAATACATACGACGGCGGCGCCGTAACGGTGAATCAAAGGCAGAATGCCGGCGAATTTGGTTTCCCCATCCTCCAGGTTAATGGAGTTGATGATCGCTTTCCCTTGGGAATATTTCAAACCAAGCTCAATGATGTGATCATACGTAGAGTCGATCATCAAAGGTACCTTCACCTTCTTGACCACCTGCTGCATAAACTGCTCCATCGCGTAAGATTCGTCAATATCCGTATCCTGCAAGTTGATATCGATGACATGAGCGCCGTTCTTCACTTGATTGCGGGCAATCTCAGAGCCTTCTTCGAACTTACCTTCCTTGATCAAGCGTTTGAATTTGCGGGAACCCGAAATATTCGTCCGTTCGCCGACCATGACCGGGCGGTTCTCAGGCTCGATATACAGCGTCTCGATCCCCGAAACCGCAGGCAAATGCGTACCGTATTCTGTTCTAGGTTTGAAAGCGCTCAGCGTCTCCGCCATGGCGCGAATGTGATCCGGCGTCGTTCCGCAGCAGCCGCCGGCAATATTCAGCCAGCCCTGTTCGGCGAAGCCCGCCATTTTCTTCGCTAGAGATTCAGGCGATTCGTGATAATGGCCGTTCTCATCCGGCAGCCCGGCATTAGGGTAGCAGCTGATGGCCGTTTCCGCGATCTCCGACAGCGTCCGGATATGATCCCTCATGAATTCAGGACCTGTCGCACAATTAAGTCCCATCGAAATCGGCTTCAAATGCTCGAGCGAAATATAGAACGATTCGATATTTTGACCGGCAAGCGTTGTACCCATCGGTTCGATGGTGCCCGAAATCATAATCGGCAGCTCGACGCCGAGTGTCTCGAAAGCCCGGCGAATCCCGATGCTTCCTGCTTTCACATTGAGCGTATCTTGAGAAGTTTCCAATAGAATCGCATCGACCCCGGCTTCGGTTAGGGCAAGGGCTTGCTGGTAATAGCTTTCCTCAAGCTCTGCGAACGTAACCCCTCCGGTGACGGACAATGTCTTGGTCGTCGGACCCATCGCGCCTACGACATAACGCGGCCACTCCGGTGTCGAATATTTGTTAGCAGCCTCAATTGCCAACTTGGCTGCCGCCAGATTAAGCTCGCGGTGACGGTCCTGCAGATCATACTCGGCAAGCACGACACTCGTCGAACCGAATGTGTTCGTTTCTATCATATCCGCGCCTGCGGCAAAGTAAGCTTCGTGAATTTTACGAATCACATCGGGGCGTGTAACGCAAAGAATCTCATTACAGCCATCCAAATCGTCACTGCCGAAGTCTTCCGCGGTTAAATTTTCCTGCTGAATCATCGTACCCATGGCGCCGTCGAGGATCATGATCTTTTTCTTTAGCTGCTCTTGAATCGGTGGTTTAGACATGCAATGACTCCCTTTCAAACTATCCTCATAACGATAGCAAATAAAAAATCGACAAATTATGTTAAGATTTAGTGTAACAGAATCCAGCAACTATGAAAAGAATTTGAATTATCATTAATACCTATAGGATTGATCGGATAATCTTATGTTCTTCCATCGACAGGGCGCATCATTTCCACTATAATACAAGTATATTTACTTTAGAAAGAGGGATGTAGTGTGGCACAGATTAGAATCCGCAATACGGATGAACGCATTGTAGGCGAAGAGCAGGTCAAAGCGTTCCTGGATAGTCAAAATGTCGTGTACGAACATTGGGATACAAATAAGCTTCCTGAGGCGCTTCGCGAGAAATTCGTCCTGAGCGACGAAGAGAAAGCGCAAATCATCTCGGCTTATGAGCCGGAAATCCGCGATTTGGCGGCAAGACGCGGCTACGAGATTTGGGATGTCATTTCCCTGTCCGATGCGACGCCTAACATTGAAGATTTGCTTAAGAAATTCGAACAAGTCCATACGCACACGGAAGATGAGATCCGTGCAATCGTATCCGGTAAAGGTATCTTCATCATCAAATCCGAGGAAATCGGCTATTTCGACGTTGAGCTGGAGCCTGGCGATGTGATCTCCGTTCCTGAGAACACAAACCATTTCTTCACCTTGATGGATAACCGCCAAATCGTAGCTGTCCGCCTGTTCATTGAGAAAGACGGCTGGGTCGCTTACAACGTGGATGACCCGTCCTTTATCAAAGCTTAATTACATGATAAGAGCAAAGCCCAACAGCACTGGACATTCGGTCCAATCGCCGTTGGGCTTTGTTCTGTTTGCCGGACTAGACGTTCGCGATAATCGGCAAAATATCTTGCAGCCTGGAAACCTCGAACGCAGGGACAATCTCATCTCCGCTTTGCAAGCCATGATGATTGATCCAAATGTTCCTCATGCCGACGCTGCCCGAACCAAGAATATCGGTTGTCAGTTTATCGCCGATCATGATGCCTTCTTCAGGTTGGATCCCCAGCAACCCTAATGCATGATGGAAAATGGATACATCCGGTTTCCCAACCCCGAACTCGCCGGAGATGACAATGTGGTCAAAATAGCCGGAAATGTCAGGTACGCCTGCCAGCTTTTCCTTCTGCAAATCGGGAGATCCGTTCGTTAACAAGAGCAGTTGGTACTTCCCTTTCAACGCATCGAGAACGCGGAACGTTTCCTCATAGACGAGCGGCCGCTTGCGGCGTTCTGCCGGGAAAAGCTCCCCAAGCTTGTACCCCAGCTCGCGGTCTTCAATGCCAAGCGCGCGCAGCCCGCGGGTCCACGACTCCGTGCGGTAGCCAGGTGCTAATTGCTGCAGCTTGCGGAAATTCTCATTCTCGCCTTGCGTGAAATTCGCCCATAGTCCCTCGAACGGATTAATGCCAATCATTTTCGTAAACGGGAACGTCTCATAAGATTCATACAAGGCCCGGGCTTCTTTGCGAACGGCAGCTTCCAGCTCCGCCGGGTTAACGGCCACATGCCGCGCAGCTTCCTCGCAAGTCGCATCGAACGCTTCCTGCACACTACGGTCGTCCCATAACAGCGTGTCATCCAAATCAAAAAGTACAGCCTTCAACGTCATCATTCATTTCCCCTTTGAATGTTGTCTCTATGTGAACGAGCAATTACTCTTCGTCCGTGAACTTGATAGAATCAAGCTGAACTTTAAGATTGCCTCGGAAAGCCTCGATATAAATTCTTCTGAGCTCATTGCGTTCATCGATTTCTGCGTCCGTCAAGCCGACGGTTTTCGCTTTGCGTGCTAGCTCATTGATGCGCTCGATGTTTTTCTCCATACTGTCGCTCATAGTGATCCTCCAGTCCAAATGTCAATATGACTATTACTTTGCCATCCCTCTACGGGATTGTCAAGAAAACGACAAAAAGAGCCATCGGATCATGTCCAAGCCTCTTTCAGTCCTTACTCTATTCAGTTTATGCCCGAGAGCTAGGGGAGCAACAGCACTTGCCCTTCATTCAAAGAACTTGTTGCAAGATGGTTTAATGATTTAATCTTATCTATGTAGGAACGTACGTTCTCATTGCTGTGCTTATTCGCTTCCGCGATAGCCCAGAGCGTATCTCCAGCTTGAATAACGATCCTCTGGTGCACCTCCGCCTTGGAGACCGTGTGAACGGGTACGCTTGCTGTCGGTGCTGTCGGTGCTGTCGTGGAAGCCGCATAAGCTTGTACCATAGCACCAAATGAGAACACAGTGCCTAGTATCATTACAATAATTACTAAGCGGAGCATTGCTTTCGTGTGACGTTGTTTGATCGTTGTGATTACTTCGGACACTGAAGCGGATCTATGAGGTGTGCGTGATTGATTGTTTTGTGTGTAAGCCATATACATGATTCATCATCTCCCAAACATTTGTTCTGGTATTAGAATAACACGAACACTTGTTTGTGTCAACGGATTTTCTCGAACTTATGTTTGTACGAACTCGGGTTCTATGTTATACTTTGGGTAATGATTCCCAGTATTGGAGTGATAACTATTGAGTAAGATTTCGCAGCGTCAGCAAGCTATTTTGGAATACATTAAGAACGAAGTGAAAGATAAGGGCTACCCGCCTTCCGTACGCGAAATCGGCGAGGCTGTCGGACTAGCCTCCAGTTCTACGGTTCACGGCCATTTGGAGCGCCTTGAGAAGAAAGGTTTGATCCGCCGGGATCCGACGAAGCCTAGAGCTATCGAGATTCTCGGGTTAGACGGCGCAGAAACGCATTTCGCCGTATCCGTTGCGCGCGTACCGCTCGTAGGTAAAGTTACTGCTGGGGTGCCGATTACGGCCACGGAGAACATCGAAGACTACTTCCCACTGCCAGTCAGCATGGTCGGCGACAACAATGTGTTTATGCTCAGCGTTATGGGGGACAGTATGATCGAAGCTGGCATTCATAACGGCGACTATGTCATCGTCAAGCAGCAGCAGACGGCAAATAACGGCGACATCGTCGTAGCCATGACGGAAGATGACGAAGCGACGGTGAAACGCTTCTATAAGGAGAAGGACCATATTCGTCTGCAGCCGGAGAACTCCGCATTGAAGCCGATTCTATTGAAGAACGTCACGATCCTCGGACGCGTTATCGGACTTTTCAGAGATATGTAAGAGAAAGCCGCCTGGCTTGAATAGGCGGCTTTTTTATTTGGAATTGCTTGGAAGCCGGCATCCTTGCCCTGCCGGCCGGTAGCTGGAAAAGCTCCAGTTATTTCAACCTGGTTTCGGCTTCCTGAGTGAATAGCTGGAATTTCTCCCGCTAAAAAAAGCGATTCGAGGTCGATTGCAGGAAATGCCGTGGAAATAACAGGAAATTTTCCAGTTAACTGGCGGCGGGAGCCTCTTTCCCCTTAAATAACGGGAGAAATTCCAGTTAACCCGCTCGGGCGTGTGCTATGCTAAAGATCCAACAAAAAAGCGCCAAAACGACTAAATAACCAGTCGTTCAGCGCTTTTTATTGGGAACATTTTCATGCTTCTGTTCGTTTAATGAATGATAACCCGATCCCGGAGGTCACGCCCATGAGAATCCGTTTCAGTATCCCTTTCAGTATCCCTTTCAGAATTCTTCCTAGAATCCCAACCATGCTGCTCCTAGCGCTCACCATCCTGCTGCTGTCCAGCTGCGGCTCCGCCGATCCTGCCGATCCCGCTCCCCCCTTAACCGCCAAGACGCTCCAAGAGCTGTACCCGGGCGATCTGACCAAGGTAGATGCCATCGAAATCCGCAGCGGATCCACCGGCGAATTGAAATCATTCACCGACCCGGCGAACGTGCAGCAATGGATCAACCAAGTACGAGATACGGTATTCCAGCCGGATCCGAATCAAGAAGACCGTGCAGGCTTTCTATACGCGGTGTCGCTGCTGGAGAACAAACAGGTGAAATTCAGCTTCACCCCGAACAGCACAGGCGGCCATTATTATCTCTACAATGAACAATTAACGAACAGCATACGAACGCTTTTTGAAAGCAAATAATTAAAACGCAAGCGCCCAGTTGCCCGCACGGAAAATAGGCTCCACGCGGCCGTCCGGCAGCTCTCCGTCGATCTCGAGGTCGGAAGTTCCAACCATGAAGTCCACATGGATCAAGCTGGTGTTCCCTCCCCTGGCTTTCAGCTCTTCGTTCGACAGCGAGGCGCCGTCTTTCATATTGATCGGATAGCAGCTGCCCAAGGCAAGGTGGCAGGAGGCATTCTCGTCAATTCCCGTATTATAAAAGATCCGCTTCACATTAGAGATCGGAGAATCGTAGGGAACAAGCGCGACTTCCCCCAAATAACGGGCCCCTTCGTCCATCTCCAGCAGCCTTGCCAAGTGCTCGTACCCGACTTCGGCTTGGTAATCCACCACTTTCCCGTTCTCGAAGGTGAACGAGAACTTATCGACAAGCGCCCCGTTGATATTAAGCGGCATCGTGCTGGCAACCTTCCCATGAACGCCTGTCCGCTTAGGCATCGTGAACACTTCCTCCGTCGGCATGTTCGCAACGAACCGGATGCCGCTGGCGTTCGCCTTATCGCCGCCCAGCCAGATATGATCCGCCGGCAGCTCGACGCGCAGATCCGTCCCCGCAGCGCGGTATTGCAGCGCGGCATACTGCTTCTCGTTCAGCACCTTCCGAACGCGCTTCAACTGCTCGATATGCGTCCGCCATGCCGCAACCGGATCATCTTCATACACGCGATTGAAGCGGAATACCGCATCCCACATCGCTTCCACCCGCTGATCCTCCGGAAGATCCGCATAAACTTTCGAGGCCCAGGCGGTTGTCGGGGCTTTGATCAAACACCAACTGAACGTACTCGTTCTTACATACTGCTGATATTTGGACCGCGCTGTCGCCGCCGCTTTGGAAGCTCTGGAGATGACGCCGGCATCAAGGCCCGCGTAGAGATCAGGATCAGGCACTTTGATATTCAGCAAAGCCCCGCCGTTCTCGACAAAGCGCTCCAGCATGTCCGTATGCCACTTCGGATAATAATCAAGCGCATCGTCGTGGGCATACGCCAACCGGCTGCGGGTCACAACATCATCCTGCCAGTTCACTTGAACGTAATTCGCACCTGCTTCATAAGCCTTCTTGACGATCATTCTCGTCAACTCCAGACACTCGATCGGCGATTCGATCATGAGGTCTTGACCTTTGTTCAAATTAACGCCGATTCTCACAACCAGTTCGGCATATTTTTCTAAGTTTTTCATAAAGTTGTCCATTCGTCGTTCCCGCTCCTTCGCATGAAAAAGCCCATCAGTCCATGCCAAGCATGTAACTGACGGGCTGATCTATCTAATTGTTACGCTTCGTTCTAGTACAGGGACAGATATTGATCTCTTTCCCACTGATGAACTTGCGTTCTATACATATCCCATTCGATCTCTTTCAATTCGTAGAAATGAGCCAGAGCATGCTCGCCGAGGGTGTCGCAGATCACTTCATCGCGAATCAGTTCGTCCAACGCTTGCTTCAAGTTCAGCGGCAAGCTTGGAATGCCTTGGCTTTCTCTCTCTTCTTCCGTCATCACATAGATGTTGCGGTCGGTTGGAGGAGGGAGCTGCATTTTGTTCTTAATGCCGTCCAGACCTGCGGCCAGCATGACTGCCAGCGCGAGGTACGGATTAGCAGCCGGATCCGGATTGCGCACTTCAACGCGCGTGCTCAGACCGCGGGAAGCCGGGATCCGAATCATCGGAGAACGGTTGCTCGCCGACCATGCTACATAGCAAGGAGCTTCGTAGCCTGGGACAAGACGCTTGTATGAGTTAACGGTAGGGTTCGTAATCGCCGCGAAAGAACGCGCATGGCGCAGTACACCTGCCATATAATGTCTCGCTACGTTACTTAAACCTAACTTGTCGCTCTCGTCATAGAACGCGTTGACATCGCCTTTGAACAGCGATTGGTGGCAGTGCATACCGGAGCCGTTCATGCCGAACAATGGTTTAGGCATGAAGGATGCGTGCAGGCCGTGCTGTCGGGCTACGGTTTTGACAACGAGCTTGAACGTCTGGATCTGGTCAGCCGCTTGGATCGCATCGGCATATTTGAAATCGATCTCATGCTGGCCAGGCGCCACTTCGTGATGGGAAGCTTCGATTTCGAAGCCCATTTCTTCCAAAGTTAAGACGATGTCGCGGCGGCAGTTTTCGCCGAGGTCCATCGGCGCCAAGTCGAAATAACCGCCTTGGTCGTTCAACTCCGTCGTCGGGTTGCCTTTCTCGTCGGTTTTGAACAGGAAGAACTCCGGCTCAGGCCCGACGTTCATGGCCGTGTAACCCATTTCTTCCGCTTGCTTCAGCGCATTTTTCAAAATTTGACGGGGATCCCCAGGGAACGGACGGCCATCCGGCAAGTAAATGTCACAGATCAAACGGGCAACTTTGCCTTCCGTCACCCACGGGAAAATGACCCATGTATTCAAATCCGGATACAGATACATATCCGACTCTTCAATGCGCACATAGCCTTCGATCGAAGAACCGTCGAACATCATTTTGTTGTCAAGCGCTTTCTCCAATTGGCTGAAAGGAATCTCAACGTTCTTAATGCTGCCCATCAAATCCGTAAACTGCAAGCGAATGAACCGGACGTTCTCTTCTTTGGCAATGCGTAAAATGTCTTCTTTGGTAGGATTGTTGTTGTAAGTCAAGTTCATTCTCCTCTCATTGTTACAAGCGCTTACGAAACGTTATTTATAAAACCGGGAGAGCTGACCTTGAATCAATGAAACTTGATCCGGACGTTTTCCCCCGCCGATCAACTGCTGCTTAAGCATTTTGTGCAGTTGGGAATCGGTTAACTCTTTACGTTTAACTTCCGTATGCTCGTTCAAAATCGTAGCATCTTCCGAATCTTTATCGACCGGGATGAGCACTTGCTTGATCCCAGCGATATTCACACCTTTTTCAATCAGATCTTTAATCTCAAGTAGCCGTTCTACATCGTTAAAGGAATAGAGTCGTTGATTGCCGCCTGTTCTGGCTGGAATAATGAGCTCATGCTGCTCATAATATCGAATCTGTCTCGCGGTTAAATCGGTCAGCTTCATGACGATCCCAATTGGGAATAACGCCATATTTCTACGTATTTCATCACTCATGCTAATCACTCCTGCAAAGTTAAGTACCTCTCCTATATTGTACCTAAGTAACAAAAACGTGTCAAGGAGTGTAAGGTTTGTTCACAGTCTAAAATTTTCAAAGCAATCCCTTGTCTACCATATGTTGGATCGCCGTCAACACCCCTAACTTGCAGTGTGAATAGGTGAGTCCACCCTGCATGTACGCAATGTACGGCTCGCGGATCGGCGCATCGGCGGACAATTCCAGGCTGCCTCCCTGGATGAAGGTGCCTGCCGCCATAATGACGGGATGCTCGTAACCCGGCATATCCCACGGCTCCGGCACGACGTGCGAATCGACGGCAGCCGCCTTCTGGATGCCCTGCACGAACGTGATCAGATGCTCCGCGGACGTGAAGCGGATCGCCTGGATCAGATCCGTCCGCTGGGCTTCCCAACGCGGATGGCTCTCAAAGCCCAGCTGTTCGAACACAGCCGCCGCGAACACCGAGCCCTTGACGGCTTGCCCAACCAGATGCGGGGCAAGGAACAGCCCTTGAAACATGGCTCGCGTCGCCCCGAGCATGGCCCCGACCTCGCCCCCGATGCCCGGGGCGGTCAACCGGTAGGCGGCAAGATCCACGAGGTGCTGCCGGCCGGCGATATAGCCGCCGGACGGGGCGATGCCGCCGCCCGGGTTCTTGATCAGCGAGCCGGCCATGAGATCGACGCCAACCTGCGTCGGCTCCTGGAGCTCGGTAAACTCGCCGTAACAATTATCGACGAATACGATAACGTCCGGCTTGATTTCCTTGACGAAACGAACCATTTCGCCGATTTGCTCAATGGTGAACGACGGCCGCCACGAATAGCCGCGCGAGCGCTGAATGCCGATCACCTTCGTATTCGGCTGGATGGCTGCGGAGATGGCCGCCCAGTCCGGCGCTCCCTCTTCCGTCAAAGCGACTTCGCCGTAGCCGATGCCGAAGTCCTGCAGCGAGCCGGTACCGTCGCCCGGCTTCCCGATCACTTTATGCAATGTGTCATAGGGCTTCCCCGTGATGTAAAGTAGATGTTCACCTGGGCGCAGCACACCGAACAATGCGGTGCCGATCGTATGCGTCCCGGATACGAAATGAGGCCTCACCAGCGCCGCCTCCGCTCCCATCGCATCGGCGTACACGAGATCGAGCACTTCGCGTCCCCGGTCATTATAGCCGTAGCCTGTCGAAGAGGCGAAATGATAATCGCTTACTTTATGTTTCTGAAAAGCACCGATCACTTTCCATTGATTAAGGTCTATCGTTTGTTCGATTTGACGCAAAGCGCTTTCGGCTTGCCGCTCCGCGCTTTCCATCAATTTCATTACTTTATCCCCAAATTGCATGATTAATAAGTCTCTCCCTCGTTGTTGTGAAGCTCCAGTGAAGCTTGTTGGTCATACGCAACCAATTGATATGCCACTTTCACATAATCATCCTTGTTCACGCGGACTTTGAACAGCATATCCTCGCCGTCAACACCGGTCTCCAGCACATCGCCGATCCGGTACATGAGCGAAATGACATCGCCTTTGTCCGCCGGGATCCGGAACTCCTTGCTCTCCCCCATCAGCTTCTCTTGGATCGCGAACCGCAGCCGCTCCAAGTCTTCCTCCTGGAATGCGCTGATTTTCAAAAACTCGCCCTCGGCGGTCAGCATCTCGCGCTCTTCCGGCGTGCAGGCGTCGATCTTGTTGAAAACCGTCAGCTGCTCCTTCTGATGCGCACCGAGCTCCTCAAGCACTTCTCCGACGACGCGCATCTGCTCGTTGCGCATATCGGTTGAGCTGTCGACTACGTGCAAGATCAAATCCGCTTCGTTCGCCTCCTCCAAGGTTGCGCGGAAGGATGCAACCAGATCGTGCGGCAAATTCTGAATGAAACCGACCGTATCGGTTAGAACGATTTCCTTGCCGCTCGGCAATTCCATCGTCCTGGATGTCGGATCCAGCGTTGCGAACAGCTGATTCTCAATATAGACGTCGGCTTGCGTTAATTGTTTCAATAATGTGGACTTGCCTGCGTTCGTATAGCCAACCAAAGCGACTTGAAACACCCCGGTCTTCTTCCGGCGTTCCCGGTGCAGGTTGCGGTGGCGTACAACCTCCTCCAGCTGCGCCTTCAATTCGTCGATGCGGCCGCGGATATGCCGGCGGTCCGTCTCCAGCTTCGACTCCCCCGGTCCTCTGGTACCGATACCGCCGCCGAGTCTGGAGAGGTTCTTCCCTTGTCCGGATAGCCTTGGAAGCAAGTAAGACAGCTGCGCCAATTCGACCTGAATGATGCCCTCGCGGGTTTTGGCCCGCTGCGCGAATATATCCAGAATCAACTGCGTGCGGTCAATGATTTTGACATCCAGAGCCGCCTCCAGATTGCGTACTTGAGCGCCCGAAAGCTCTTGATCGAAAATAGCGGTGTTCCCGCCGAGCTCCTCCAGCCTCGCCTTCAGCTCATCGACCTTCCCTTTGCCGATAAACCACTTGGTGTCCTTCGTTTCTTTGTTCTGCGTCATCGTCTCCAAAACCTGCACACCTGCAGTTTCGGCCAATTTCACTAGCTCCTGCAGGGAATACGCAGCGATAGCTTCATTCCGCTTCTGCTGCTGGGTTACCAGACTAACGAGGATGGCGCGGTCATCGATCTCTTTTTCAACCATATGTGAATTTAATTTCATAAGCTTGTCGTCTCCTTTGGCCTCGCGGGTTCACGATTGGAATCGCCCGTCATGCAGCGGATTCCCTCATCAATTGTGGAGGAAATGCTTGGGAAAGTCAATTTGCGTCAGCCGGAAAATTCTATTATAACGAAGGCGCACAAAAAAACCGAAAGGCCTGCAGCCTTCCGGTAGCTTTCCACCAATGTTACACAAATAAACTTTGGCCCAAATAAGATTCCTTCGCGGCAACTCCGGGGAGTACGGCAAAGTAGCCTCCGCCAGTCGTTTCCGTATAGGCCAGCATCTGATCCGGAAGCTTGGGATTCGTCAGACGCTTCTGAATGGATTCGAATTGAGTCTGGATATTCCGGTTGAAACACACAAACAGCAGACCCGCGCTCAGCCGGCCGACACTATCCAAGTTCTCCATGAAATTGTAGCCTCTGCGCAGGATGCGCTCCCTCTCGGACTGCTCACCGTTGCGCGGGTTCGAAAGCCGAATATGGGAGTCAAGCGCCGTCACTTTCCCTGCCGGATCTCCGGCGAAATCAGGCTGGTCCAATTCATTCTGTCCATCGAGCGGCGCACCCGATACTTTCTGGCGGCCGATGATTTCCTCTTGATCGGCGTATGTCTGTTGATCCCAGGTTTCAATCCGCATCTGAATGCGCCTGACAACCATGAAAGTCCCCCCGGCCAGCCATGGAGCGCCATCGCTGCCGTCGATCCACACGTTATTCTTCATGAACGTATCGTCATTCAATGCGGGATTATTCGTGCCATCCTTGAAGCCGAACAGATTGCGCTTCGTACCTTGCGATTTCACGCCCAACTGACCTGTCTGCTGCCAGCGCAAATGAGCCACGCCGCGAGCCGCCTTGGCCAAATTGCGAATCGCATGGAAACAGATCATCGGATCGTCCGAACATGCCTGAATGAGCAAATCCCCGTGCGTCAATTGATCCTGTAACGAATCTTTGTGAAAGATCGGCATCTCGGTCAAACCTGCCGGCTTCCGCGCACGAATGCCGAACCGGTCAACCCCGTCCTTTTCAAAAAGTGTGGCCCCTATTGCAAAAGTTAACGTTAGCTTGCCCGTATCCAGACCGATCTGCTCACCGGTATCTGTCGGGGGAAATCCCGCTTCCTGCGGCTCAGCGGCCAGAGGCTTGCCCGCCATCAGCGTTGCCGCCATTTCCGTCCATGTCTTGAGCAGCTCTTTCAATTCCTGCACATCGGAAGTGGTCACGTCGAACGCCGCCATGTTGGCGAAGTTTTGAGCCGGCGTCAAGACTCCGGTTTGGTGAGGGCCATAGAAGGAGATCGTTTCGTTCGGCGCATCCGCCGAGGCCATGCTCTTCTTCGTACTGCCGGTCACGCCTTCCTGCGCTTTGTCCAGCAATTGACCCAAAACAAGCCCGGCCGCTCCTGCCGCCGTCATGCCTAGAAATGCCCGGCGATTCATTTTATCTGGCATTGCCCGCTCCCCTCCAAGGATTATTTACTGAGCGTTCCCGGCATCTTCACGAGCGGTTCCGCCAGGGCTTCCAATTTATTTTTCAAATCGATCTGCTTGGCCTGATCCAGCTTGCCGAAATCCGTCCACGCTGCACCTGCCGGCGAAAGGGTATTCATCGCTTCTATGACGGCCGTCATACTCTTGGAAATTTTGTCGTCCAGGGCAGCATCTTTCTTCTTCAGCTCCGGTTTGACCAGATCATAGATCGCTTGCGCGCCTTCTACGTTCGCTCGGATTACCGGAATGGTCGCACCGCTCCAGCGTTCCTCTTCACCGGTAATTTTACTGGACTGAGCTTCCTCCATCAGTTCCCCGACTCCAGCGATGAAGTCCGACGCTTCGATCGTTGTTGCCGCAATGGCTTGCTGCATTTTCTTCCCGTCTTCCAACAAACGCGATGAGAACGGCTCAGCCTCTTTCACGCTTTTCTTCACGAACAGCAGATGCTCAATTCGGTGATAGCCTGTGAAGTCGGGATCCTTCTCGTTTTTGAAATCATCTACGCGAGCATCCATAACGCCATCCAACTCACTGAACGTTTCGATAATCGGTTCTATTCTTTCGTATGGCATCCGGGACTGGCCATAGGCTTCCTGGGCTTTTTTCAAATCACCGCTTTTCACGGCGGCATCCAGCTGTTCAAGACCGGCAACCAATTGCTTGCCTTGCTCCTGGACATATTGGTTGTAGGCTTTGGCTGCCGCCTGAAGCTCCTGGGATGCAGCGATCACATCCTTATTCACCGCGCCTTTATTCTCTGCGAAGGACGATGCGAGTTCGGTTAACGCCGTCTTCAGATTGGTATTGAGTGCCGTTAATGCCGCATAATCCAGTTTGTCTTGCTTCAGCCCAGCTTCAAGCGGAATGAGGAATTTCTCCACTTTAAAATACAACTCCGGATATTTGGGCTTCACTTCGTCTTCGAAACTCGCCCACTGCGCTTCAAGCTGCGTGGAGAGTTTCTTCGCATCCTTCACTTTGCTGCTATCAAGCTGCGTTTTCAGCCCGTCTATGCTTGCGATCAAGGCAGCCGACCCTTCCTTGAAAGGCACCTTCGCCACTTCGGCAGGCTCCGTTTTCCCGCAGCCTGCCAGCATCACCGTTGCTGCTGCCGCTAAGACAATGAGTTTTTTGTTCATGAGTGATATTCTCCTCTTACATTAAATTATTTGTAGACCGTACTGTTATTGCTCTGAAAGGCTTTAAGCCGCTGCCACATGACGGCAATCATGGCGCTAAACAGCAGCAGAAGCTGCGGAATCGTGCTCTCCAGGGTCGGATACAAGGCAACGAATTCCCAGCTGGGCAGCCAAGACTCTGTCGTTGCGGGCAAATATCCGGCCAGTTGAAGTCCGTGAACGCCCATCCCGGCGAATTTAAAGCATAAATAAAAGACGAATATGCTGGAAATGAGAAAGAATGGCCGCATCGGAATGCGTAAGCCGATTTTGAGAATAAGGAAAGCCACGAGCAGCAGAATGAACACGCCGATGCCAATTCCGCCTAATAAAGAGCTCAAAGATATCGAGGACGCCATCCCGATCATGAAGAGGACTGTTTCCGTCCCTTCACGGAACACGGCCAGGAAGGCCAGCAAGCTCAGGGACACAAGACTCCCGGTTGCCAGCGCCTTGACACTTTGATCCCGTATGTATTTCTGCCAATTCGAAACGCTGGATTTGCTGTGCAGCCAGTAGCTCATATACAGCAGCATAAGCGCTGCAAAAATGCCGGTACAACCGGCAATCAAGAAATTATTGTTACCGAAGGCGCTGGCTGAGAACAGCTGCTGTACAACGACGCCAAGTGCGACGCTGACCAGTAAACCGCCCAGTACACCGAACCAGATCCAACGTTTTTTATCACTGTGACCCGATTTATTTAAGAACCCCAGCAGGGCGATGATAACCAATAGAGCTTCCAAGCCTTCCCGGATCAAAATCGTCGTTGCATCCAGCATCGTATATCTGGTCTTGGCAGCAAGCGGGCTTAGATCCGCATGCATGCGGGCGATCGTTGCCGATGCATCGCTTACCTTCGCAGGAACCGCAGACAACTGGGCATAGGCTGTAACCATATCCCTCTCCATCGAAGAATAGATTTCCGAGGACTGTGTCAGAACGATCCCCTCAATCTGCAGCCAAGAGGACCGCAGCTCTTCAATGCTGGCCGCAGCACCCTGCACATCGTTCTCCTTTAGCTGTCCTGACGCCTTCTCCAGCAAAGTGACGAGGGAAGCCACCGTGACTTGAGCGTCTCCTTGAGCGGCTTGGCCGAAAGCATCCAAATTACCGTCAACGAAGCTCTGGTTGAGCGTATGGAGCTCTTTCAGCCCGGCAATAAGCTTAGAGACATCGACAGGCTGCTTCACGGTTTGAAAGGCGACCTCTCCCATCGCTTGTTCGATCTTTTGATACGCAGCTAGCGATCGCTGCTTCACACCATCCTCATAGCCTAGCCAGTTTATTTGGAACTTGTCGAACCGTTCGGACGCTTCCTTCACGTTGCCGCTCTCCGCAGCCTGTATGGCAAGCACGATGCTCTGATCTTCCTTGGCCAAATCATCCTCCGCTTTCGCCATAACAGTAAATGGCACGGAAAAAAACATGAACAGTGCAATCCAACTGGCTATCAACATTTTGGGCATGTTGTTTCGCCTCCTCGCGAACCTACAATGTCTTCTATCACATTGCTTGATAATGATTATCAGTGTCATAATTACTCTGTCTATTTTACTCGGTTCTTTCAACCTGTCAATTGCTTTATGCAAAATAAAAAAAAAGAGAATGCCAATTCCATCAAAATGGAAGCATTCTCTTGCTATGTTCGCATTCACTGCACATCGAACCTGACTCCCCGAATTCCGGGTAAATCTCATTTGAATCTCATATCCTCCGGCCGTATCGACATTAACTCCGACTTCGACGGCGCGTTCACATATTGGCTCAGAAGCCGCACCGCTTGGTGCCTCATCGCTTTCTCCAGGATGTTGCGCACATACCTTGCATTGCTGAAAGCCCGCCAGGTCGCCGCCTTCTCCTCCGCCAGATGCTGCTTCAACTTCATCACCGTCTGCGGCAAAAGGACGTACTCCCGCTCTTTGGCCATCAGCTCCGTAATCTGCACCAATTGTTCGATCGGATAATCCTCGAAGTCAATCTGAATCGGGAAACGGGAGGGGAGCCCGGGATTCGTCGCGAGAAACTGCTCCATTTCATCGCTGTAGCCCGCAAGAATCAGAATAAAGTCATTCTTCTTATCCTCCATCCCCTTGACCAGCGCATCGATGGATTCCTTCCCGAAATCTTTGTCCCCGCCCCGCGCCAAACTATAGGCTTCGTCAATGAAGAGGATGCCGCCCATCGCCTTTTTCATCAATTCCCTCGTCTTGAGCGCGGTATGCCCGATATATTCGCCTACCAGATCGGCACGCTCCACTTCGATGAAATGCCCCTTGCTGAGCACTCCCATGGCATGAAACATACGGCCCATTAGCCTTGCCACCGTTGTTTTCCCTGTTCCTGGACTCCCTTTGAAAATCATATGGTACACATGTGCATTACTAAGCAGGCCGGCTTCCGCGCGGAATTGCGAAATTTGCAGGAGGGCATAAATTTCGTGGACCAACGCTTTGACATTATCGAGGCCTATCAATTGATTCAACTCTTTGAAAATATCCGATAACGGACCCTCGGAAGGCGTCCTTTTTCCGGTTTGCTGCGGTTCGGCATCAGCCAGCGGCGAAGCGTGAATCGGGTCGCCTGCTCCATCAATCGCTCGCCGATGCTCCGGCTGCCTGAGTACGATGTTAATCTGTCTGGAGGGCAAGCTTCGACCACTCATGAGGATCACCCCGTTTACAAGTTGGTTTCGATGGATGGGAAATGGATGGTATCTCTCCATCCTACGCGGCAATCGGGCTTTTTAGACCGCAGAATTGCCCTGTAATTGGAAGAAGCCTCCGGACGGTCCGGAAGCTTCACCTGTTCAGAAACCAAAGGCTTCGTCTTGAATATGCGATATATCGGCATGAAGGCGAATCCGGGGCTCATTCCGCTCCATCTCGACAAGACTCAGGCAGGTAGGATGATAATAAGGAGGATTCCACAGATCGGCAAGCGCCCGTCCCTCGAAATAAGCCATGATGACCTTCAGCGTGACCGTGTGGGAAACGAGCGCGATCGTCTGCCCTTCATGAGCCGCCAGAAGCCGCTGCAGCGCCGGCAGGACGCGGGCTTGAAGCCCCGCATAGGTCTCGCCCCCTTGTGCAGCCATATACAGCTCGGGCGAACGCCAGAAAGCATGAAAGTTATCCGGTTCTTCTGCCTCGAACTCATCCGAAATACGCCCTTCCCACGCGCCCAAATGCATTTCCCGCCAATCGTCGGAAGCTTGCACGGGCAGGTCGCGGCCGCCTTTGATGATATGGGCCGTATGCAGCGCCCGGCCGCTGCTGCTGGCGTGCAGCGCGTCAAATCGGATGTCTTTCAACGCATAAGACAGCCAGACTGCCTGCTGCTCCCCCAAGGAAGTGAGCGGCGAGTCCATGTGCCCCTGCAGCCGTCGCTCTATGTTCCACTCCGTTTCCCCATGGCGGATTAAATAAAGCTTGGTCATGCTCACACGCCCCCCTCCCGGGATGTAGTTAGCAATAATAAATCGATGAGCGAGCCCTCCTCCAGCGCACCGAAGTAGCGGCGCAGATCAACGCCGGCGAGCCGCTCCCGAATGGCGGCTTCCTCATATTTGACGCCCCGCAGCCGATCTTCCAGCTCAGCGACGTCGGAGGCGCCGAAGAAATCGCCATAGATTTTGATCTCCTGAATATGGCCTTCTGCAATGGCCAGACGCACGTCCAGTTTGCCGACGCCTTCGAACCTTTTGAAGTTTTGCACCGTGCTTTTCGGCGATTTGCCATAATTCCAGTCCCAGTTCCCGTAGCGTTCTTCGGAAATTTGACGGATTTGCTTCCAATCTTCCGCGGTCAGCTTGTATGTAGGTACTTCGGAGGCTGCCATGCCGAAGATAGAAGCCAGCAGCCGCAAGCGGAAATCCTCAATCGTAATAGGTTCGCGGAGAAACTCGGCGATATTGGCCACTCTGCTGCGAATCGATTTGATACCTTTGGACTGAATCTTGTCCGGACTGACTTTCAGCGCGGACACGACATTCTCAATCTCGGAATCGAACAGCAGCGTTCCGTGACTGAACATCCGGCCTTTCGTGGCAAATTGTGCATTGCCGGAAATTTTGCGCTCTCCGACCTGAATATCGTTGCGCCCCGTCAGCGCCGCCTCAACGCCCAGCTGGCGAAGGGCTTCCACAACAGGCTCCGTGAACTTTTGAAAATTGTGAAAAGAGTTGCCGTCGTCCTTCGTAATAAAGCTGAAATTCAAATTGCCCAAATCGTGGTAGACCGCTCCGCCCCCGGAAAGCCTGCGAACGACGTGCAGGTTATGCGCTTTGACATAGTCCGGGTTGATCTCCTCCAGCGTATTTTGATTTTTGCCAATGATGATGGACGGTTCGTTTATATAAAAGAGCAAATATGTATCCTGATCCGGAAGATGTCTTAATGCATACTCCTCTATCGCCAAATTCAAGCGCGGATCTGTTATTCCTTCGTTATCGATAAATCGCATGGTCATGTTCCTTCCCTGCTTAAATTAAATCGGCTGACATCGTTCGGTTCAGCGTTACCATTCCAATGGAACGATAAAACGCAACAGCGCGCTCATTAAACTCCCATACATTCAGTTCAAGCGACGAGGCTCCCCGTTCCTTCGCCCACTCAGCCGAAGCCTTATACAGCTGCGTTCCGATACCGCGACGCTGGCAATCCGGCGATACGGCAAGCTCGTTCATATAAGCATACGTTCGAGGAACCAGCGCCTCATAAGACGGGCTCTTTTTCATCTCCAGCATCGCCACGCCAACGACAATTCCGCCGAACTCCGCGACCAAGATCGCTTTATGCTGCACATCGGCGAAGCTCCGGTACCAGCCCATCGCGACGACGCGATCCAATCTTGCGAACCGGTCGGGCAAAGCGGCGGCATGCTCCTCTTGACCGAAGCGAATGATGGCATTCACCGCTTCGTAATCCTCGGCCGCGCAGGACGAATCCGAATATCCAATGGTTCACCTTCTTTCAGCAACGTTACGATTCACCCCGCTGTTTCATAGCTTACATCAATGAATCCGATTTTTCCACTTTTGTTATTGTATTTTTATACATTAATATGTATATTTATTAGTATTATTTGGATCTGATTCGAAAGGAGTCCTCTATGAAAGATCATCTTACTTTTTACAAAACGATGGATCTCATCGCTTCCAACACATGGCCGGCCGAGACGACGGTCACGCTTGACCGGTGGCTGCTGCGGGCCAATCATGGGGTTACCAAGCGGGCTAACAGCGTTCTGGCTATCGGAGATGTGCCGAGTGAGGCCAATTGGCTGCAGACCGTTGAACGCTTTTATACCGAGCAGGGTCAGCCGGCCATATTTCAGCTCAGCGACGCCTCCCCTGAACATTTGGACGATTATCTGGCGTCGCAAGGCTACGCGAAAGATCTCCCTTGTCTCATGATGTTCGCAAGCTCGCAAGAAGTCGTTACTCAAGCAGGTGAACGGCTCAGGAACACGGCTGACCTCTCGGTCGAGTGGGCGTCCCGCGCGGATGACGAATGGCTCGATGCGTTCCTGCTGCTCGAGTCGTACAATCCGGATTTAAAAAGTATATACAAGGGAATCTGTGAACGCATCAAGCCTACCAAGGGCTTCGTCAAGGTAAGAAGAGGCAACGACATCGTTGCCGTCGGCACGGCCATTGTGGAAAGCGAATGGGCCGGCTTCTTGAATGTTGTCGTCAGCGAGCAAGTACGTGGCCAGGGGCTCGGCTACTACCTTCTGCATGCGCTGTCCGTCTGGAGCCAGAGCCAAGGCGCGTCGCGGCAATATTTGCAAGTCGTCGCCGCCAATACCGCCGCCGTTTCGTTATATGAAAAACTTGGGTATAAGACCATGTATGGGTATCACTACCGTTTGAAGTATGATTTGCCGCCCATTGCACCATCCTAACTAAAAATCCGTTTAGCATGGAAGGAGCCCTGATCATGGCAACAACTACACAACCCAAACCCGCTTTCCCGCCACAGCACCAGAACCAGCAGCCTGGCATCGAATCGCAGATGAATCCGCGTCCTGAGTTTAACAATGCCGCCTACAAACCGGCAGGCAAGCTGAAGGACAAAGTCGCGCTCATTACCGGAGGCGACAGCGGCATCGGCCGCGCCATTGCGCTCGCCTATGCCAAGGAAGGCGCAGACGTCGTGCTGGTCTACTTGAACGAGCATGAGGACGCTGAAGAAACGAAGCGCCACGTTGAGAGCGCAGGCCGCAAATGTCTGCATGTTGCCGGCGATATCGGTGACGAAAGCTTCTGCCAGCAAATGATTAACCAAACTGTGCAAAAGTTCGGCAAGCTCGATATTCTCGTGAACAACGCCGCCGAACAGCATCCGCAGCAAAGTATCGAGGACATTACAAGCGAGCAGCTCGAGCGAACGTTCCGGACGAACATCTTCTCGTTCTTTTACTTAACGAAGGCCGCCGTCAAGCATTTGAAGCCCGGCAGCGCCATTATCAATACGGCTTCGATAACAGCCTATCACGGACACGAGCAGCTGATCGACTACTCGGCAACCAAAGGCGCGATCGTCAGCTTCACGCGTTCGCTTTCGCTTCAGCTGAATGCCAAGGGCATTCGCGTGAACGCGGTTGCGCCGGGGCCAATCTGGACGCCGCTCATTCCCTCTACGTTCACGGAGCAGGAAGTCGCGACCTTCGGCTCGACGACGCCGATGAAGCGTGCGGGTCAACCGGCAGAGCTCGCGGCGAGCTATGTTTTCCTGGCCAGCGATGATTCGTCGTATATGGCCGGGCAAGTGCTGCATGTGAACGGCGGAACGATCGTGAACGGTTGATCGGATTGGCAGATGACAAGTGGCAGGCAGCTGGCAGATTATCGGCAGACATCGGCAGATGATAGACAACCGGCAGCTCCGTGAAGTTAAGGGGAACTAGAAGCCGCTATTGTGCCGGATTAGGCTAGTTTCTCAAGCTAAGCGGAAATAGAGTACCTTATTGCAGCGAGTTGAGCCGTTTACGGCAAGTTTACGGACGAATAGAGGAACGTATTTCCGCTCAACGGAGCAAATCGCCGGTTTTCTTGCAAATAGCGCATCTCATTTCCTGCAGCAGCAGCAATAGAGGAACGCAACTCCGCTCAATGGAGCAAATCGCCAATCCTCTTGCAAATAGCGCATCTGCTTTCCTGCAGTAGCAGCAATAGTGGAACGCATTTCCACCAACGGGGCAAATCGCCAATCCTCTCGCGACTAGTGCATCTCATTTCCTGCTGCAGCAGCAATTGAGGAACGTATTTCCGCTCAATGGAGCAAATCGCCAACCCTCTTGCGAATAGCGCATCCCATTTCCTGCAGCAGCAGCAGCATATGAAAAAAAGACCTGGCCGCCGGCCAGGTCTTTTTGCTTCTTCCAACTTTTAAATGCCGGCCTTCAGCAGAAGCTTCGTCCAGATCCACTTCGTATAAGCCAGCGTCTCCCGCGCTTCGTGATAAGGCATGAACAGCACCTCGGATTTCGTCGAGGAGACGAGCGGCTCTTTCAAGCCGACGGTCTCGGCAATATCCAGGGAACGCGATCCATGATATTGATGCGTGATGATAATCGAGCTCTCAAGCCCCTGCTCGTCCATAATGTGCTTGGAGAACAGCAAATTCTCATACGTGCTCGTCGCCCGCGGCTCGAGGAGAATACTTTTGGCGGGAAGGCCCATTTTCACCAAATAGTTGCGCATCCCCTCCGCCTCCGTCAGCTTGGAGCCGTTATGATCCAAGCCGCCGCTCACGATCAGCTGCTTGAACTTGCCCTGCTTATACAGCTCCACGGCCCAATCCAGCCGCTCTTGCAAGCCGGGACTCGGAATATCCTTGCGCAGCGACGCCCCCAGCACAATGCCTACATCCACCTGCTTAGGCAGCGCTTGATCCGGGGCTACCTGCACCTTCCATTGAATATAAATGATCCAGGCGAGTCCGATCAGGAAAATGATGGCTGCCGTTCGCAGCAAACGGACGAAGAAACGCCGGAACCCCAGTCTTGGGGCCGGCTTCTTCGGTTTTCCGGGTCTCGGAGCAGCTGTTCGCAGTTTACGGTTCATGCTTGTTTTGACTGTCATCCACATACTCCTTATCCAGAAAAGCGCTGACTTGGCGAAACAGCTCAGCCGCGTCGTCACTATGACAAATGAGGTGATTGGATCTCGGGTGCCAATGAATTTCGCGCCATCCTCTCACTTTGCGGTAAATATACCGCGCGCTCTGCGGATGGATGACATGATCCTTCTCGGACTGGGCGATCAACGTCGGGATTTGGACCTGACTGAGCTCAGGCTTCAAATGGCGAACAAGCCGAGTGAACTGCCATGTAGCCCGAAGCGGAGTCGATTTGGCCTTGTGCAGCGATATTCTCCGCTGGTATCTCCACTCGTCCCGCATCGCTTCCAGCAGCCTGCCCGGACTGACATAGATCACGGCGGTGTTGAGCAGAATCAATCTTCGAACCGGATACCGCACGGCCAAATAGGCGGCCAGCAGCCCTCCCATCGAGAAGCCGACCATGTCGAAGGAACCGTACTCACGCGTCATCCGCTGAGCCTGCTCTTCGGCAGCTCGTACCCAATCCTCCCAATGGGAAGTTTTCAATTGGTTGTAAGAGTCTCCGTTCCAAGGAAGCTCCGGCACCTTGCATACCTGACCGCGTTCCCGCAAATGCCGAGCAAGCGGCTCAACCTCGTACGGCCCACCCGTAAATCCATGGAACAATAAACAGGGTTGTTTCACCCGGCATCCCTCCTGACATCCGTCATCATCTTCATGCTGCCTGCTACTAACATATTCTATTTCTCTTTAATCGTGATGCCGGTAATCGTGACCTTTTCTTTCGGTTTGCTTGGCGTCGCTTCTCCGCCCTTCTCTACAGGCGTTTCCGCAATTTTGGCAATGGTTGCCATCCCTTCCGCCGTTACTTTGCCGAAAATCGTATAGTTGGGCATTTTGTTCAAATTCGCGCAGTCATCGCCTGAGCAGATGAAAAACTGGCTGCCGTTCGTATTCGGACCTGCGTTCGCCATAGCGACCGTACCCGGCTCATATTTGTGCGTCGTCTTCAACTCATCCGCGAATTTATAGCCGGGACCGCCCATGCCGGTACCCTGCGGATCGCCCGTCTGAATCATGAACGATTTGATAATCCGGTGGAACGTCACATTGTTATAGAAGCCTTCCTTGGACAAAAACACAAAGTTATTGACCGTTTTGGGCGCTTCCTTGGCATACAAATCAATAGTGAACGAACCCTTGGATGTTGTAACGTCCGCTTGATACGTTTTGTTCGTATCGATCGTCATGGCCGGCGGTTGGCTCCATTGCTTCGCTGCCGGCGTCGCTGCTGAAGTGGCAGCCGGGGAGGCAGCGGCCGTTGCCGCCGCTCCGCTCTTCGGCGTTGCCGTGCCGCCGGCCGTTTCGGCCGGCTTGTTTCCGCAGGCTGAAGCCGCTACCGTAAGCGCGATGAGGGCAATTGGCATTAATTTCTTCGAATTAAGCAAGTTCATTGTCGTTTCCTCCGTCGATTGTTGAGATTCAAGCTGCTGAACGAATGTTAAGGCTGCTTCGGCGCTATGACTTGACCGTCATCAGGCTTGCCGTCCTTCGGCTTGTCGGCCGCCTCTTCTCCCGGCTTCGGAGTCGGTGTCGGAGTGGGACTCGGCTTCACGCTAGGACTTGGGCTAGAGCTGGGACTCGGATTCGTCCCAGGCTTCCCGGTATTCCCCGGCGTTGGCGTTGGCGTCGGCTTCGTGCCCGGGGATTGCGAAGGCGTTCCCGGATCTTTGCCGTCCCCTGGCGAAGGAGATGGCGACACGCCAGGCGATGGCGAAGGTGACGTTCCGTTCGGAAGCGTATTGTCCTTCGGAATTTCCACCGATGCCACATTCGATTTGGCCCCTTCGACATTCGTGTCCGCATTCACCGGCATTACATAATACTGATAAGTCTCTCCGCTGAATACCGACGTATCGTTCACAGATGGCACAGGAGACTGCGTCAGCAGCTTAGCTTCCGCCTCCTTGGAGCCTTTGCGGTATACATTGTACGTCATCTTGTCGCCAAGTGATGTCCACGTTATTTTAACAGATTTCTTATCAACCTCATAAACCGCCGCCAAATCGGTAATTCCGCTAGGCGTTTCCGTCGGTACGGGCACATTGTCCGGTTTGACGAAGTTCGTTACAGGACGCCCTTCGAGCGACTTGGACATCACCTCTTTGAAGATCGACGACGGGCTTCCGCTGCCGATCGTCACGTAGTGCTTCGCATCGACTTTATCGAAGCCTTCCCAGACTGCCGCCGTCCACTCCGGCGTATAGCCGACGAACCAGACGTCGCGGTCGTACTGCTCGATGCCTTTGATATCCAAACCGGTCGTTCCGGTTTTGCCGGCTACCGGACGATTGAACTTCGCTTTGGTCCCTGTACCGCCCGTCTCAACGACGCCTTGCAGCAGCATCGTCATATAGTAAGCCGTTTTGGGCTGAATAACTTGCTTCTTCTCCTGCTTATAGGCTGCGACTTCTTTGCCCTGCGCATCCGTAATCCGCAGAATGGCATGCGTTTTGTTCTGAACGCCTTGGTTGGCGAATGCGGTGTACGCCGTCGCCATCTCCAGCGGCGACACGCCATCGGTCAATCCGCCTAGGGCGATGGCCAGGTTGCGGTCTTTCTGTGCATTCAATTGAATGCCCAGCTTCTTGGCGAACTCCAGACCGCTGCCTACGCCCATTTGCTCAAGCAGCCAGACCGGCGCCAGGTTGTATGACTTCTTCACCGCCTCCAACATCGTTACTTGACCGTGTGTGACACGGTCATAGTTGCGCGGAGTATAAGTGCCGTTGCCGAAGCTGGTCTTCGAATCGTCCAGAATGGAATACGGGTTATAATTCCCGCTCTCCAGCGCCGGTCCGTAAGCCGCAATCGGTTTGAACGACGAGCCTGGCTGACGCTTGGAATAAACTCGGCTGAATCCGCGCGATTTGTAATCGCGGCCGCCGATGAGCGCCATGAGACCGCCCGTTTTGTTATCCACAATGACCATCGCACTCTGAATCTTCTGCCCGTCGGAGGCATCCTTCTGGAAGAAGCTCGGATTCGCATACGTTGTCTCCATAATTTTCTGAGCTTTCGTATCCATCGTCGTGTAGATGCGGTACCCCTTGGTGAGCAGCTCATCCTCGCTGATGCCGTACATATCTTCCGCTTCATTCATGACATAATCCACATAACTGGCGTAATCCTTCGTCCCCGTTGCAGCTGCAGTCGGCGGCACATAATCCACGGCCGCCGCTTCCGCCCGCTCCGCTTCCGTAATATAGCCTTGATCGGTCATCAACCGCAGCACGACGCCACGGCGTTCCTTGGACAGATCCGGATTCGTTAACGGCGAATAACGGGACGGCGCTTTCGGCAATGCCGCCAAGGTGGCCATTTCCCATACCTTCAGATCATTCAAGTTCGATTTGCCGAAATAGATCTTGGCGGCCGCTTTAATGCCGTAAGCGTTACTGCCGAAGTAAATACGGTTCAAGTACCGTTCAAGAATTTCATCCTTCGTATACTTCTCATCCAAGGCGAATGCGATGGACATCTCCGTCGCTTTACGAAACGCTGTTTTCTCGGAGCTGAGGAATACGTTCTTGGCGAGCTGCTGAGTGATCGTACTGCCGCCTTCGACAGCGCTCATATGAATGACGTCTTTCACTAATGCGCGTCCGATGGCCCAGAAGTCCACGCCGGCATGCTGTTCAAACCTGCGATCCTCCGTCGCAATGAACGCATACTTCAAACGTTCCGGAATGTCTTTGATATCCACGCTCTCGCGGTTCTCGCCCTTATAGATCTTGGCGATTTCCGTGGCCGGCTTATCTTTGCCTTCCTCCTGCGCATAGATCAGCGTCGACTCCGTCGATGTTTCGATCTTATCGATATTCGTTTCCAGAATTTTGAAACCACTCATAATAACGACGATATAAATAGCCATCGCACAAATAATTGCCAGAATCGTTGCAATAATGGAGCCTAAAATTAATTTGCGGAAATTAAATTTCTTTTTCTTCTTAGACCCTTTCTGATTCCCTTGCGGTTTCGTTTTGGTATTCGTGGTCGACTGTCTGTTCGTAGGTCTCTCCAAATCCACCGACTCCCTCGTTGTTCAATTCTTTTTCTATTAACCAACAAAAGAACAACCTTAAACAAGGTTGCTCCCACAAGTTTCTATTCGGTTAGACGGTTCGGTCCATTAAAAAGTTGCAAAATCGAGCGAGTAGAGGAAGATTATTCCGCTGCTTCCGTAGCCGCCATCAGAGAAACAGCACGCTGCGGTGTGAACGTGGAGATGGCGTGCTTGTACACCATTTGTTGGCGACCTTCGCTGTCAATGATAATGGTGAAATTATCAAAAGCACGGATCAGCCCTCTGATTTGGAACCCATTCGTCAAGTAGACGGTTACGGGAATGCTTTCTTTGCGCAGTTGATTCAGAAAATTGTCCTGGATATTAATGGATCGGTTCATCAGTAGGTCCCCCTTAATGGAAAGAAACTATCGCCGGACGGCGCTATTTTCTAGTGGTCATATTTGTTAATTATATTCAATTTTATGTACAAACTTTCCTGCTAGTATATCACTAATCTTCGAGAAATGGGCAGAAAAATTTGCCGATTCCGTCACGTCCACCCAGTGAATGTCCTTCATATGCCGGAACCAGGACAGTTGACGCTTGGCGAAACGCCGCGTATCGCGTTTAAGAAGCGTGACCGCTTCCTCATAATTGAGCTCGCCTTCGAGATAAGCCACGATTTCCTTATACCCGAGCGCCTGCATCGAGATCGCCTGCTTGGGGCAGCCTGCAGCCAGAATCGATTGAACCTCTGCGACAAGCCCTTCCTGCATCATGGCATCAATGCGCTCCTCAATGCGCTTATACAGCAGCGCACGGTCCATCGTCAGTCCGATGATACATAGTTCGTAAGGAGATTCTTTTTTCTGGGAGGCCAAATGGGATGTCATCGTTTCACCGGAAACATGATAGATCTCCATGGCTCGGATGATCCGCCGCCGGTCATTGGCATGAAGCCGGTCCGCACTCGCCGGATCAATCTCGCGCAGCTTCCGGTGCAAGGCTTCGTCTCCATATTGGAACGCATAAGCCTCTTGCTCCTGACGGAACGCTTCATCCATGCTAACGTCCGTGAATTGGTAATTGTAGCACACGGATTCGATGTACAGACCTGTGCCTCCGACAATAAAAGGCAGCTTGCCGCGCGAGTGAATGTCGAGAATCAAGTCCTTGACCCGCTCCTGAAATTCTGCTGCAGAAAACGGGTAGGAAGGATCGCAAATATCGATAAGATGGTGCGGAACCAGCTTCTGCTCCTCTGCACTCGCTTTGGCCGTTCCGATATCCATCCCCCGATACACTTGCATCGAATCTCCGGAAATAATCTCGCATCCGAACCGCTGTGCGATTTCTAAACTAAGCTTGGTCTTGCCAACTGCTGTGGGACCAAGAAGCACGAGCAACTTCGGCTTGGCCGATGGGGCTAACACAGTCGAATCACTCCATACGTTGTTTTGGTCGTGGATCGTAATACATGCTCGAACCCCAGACGGGCGAACTCCTTGCTGTCCCGGTTCTCTTTGAGCACAATGGATTTGCGTGCGACACGCTTGGCCTCTTCGATGGATGCCGACGCGATGGCCTCATCGTTGGCATTTCTTCTCAAGTGCGACATGGCATGAGACTCTTCGATCGGCTTGCGGAACATCGGGTCGAAGTACACGATATCCACACTTTTCGAAGCTAATCCCTGCAAATAAGCAAGATGATGCATGCGGTGAACGGTAATGCGCCTCATGGCTTCGTTCAACTCGGCAATCTCGGAATGGTAGCTGGCCAAGCCTTCCTGGATCAGCATAGCCGGAACGCGCTCGCTCTCGATCGCCGTCACATGGCCCTGCGGACCGACCGCGAAGGAGAATACAATCGCGTCCGACGCCAGACCTGCCGTGCAGTCAACGACGGTATCGCCGGTCGCCGCACTTGATGCCTCCATCAAAAGATCGCTCTCGCCTCTTAACATGCGCTTGATGCGTACGAGCGCCATGCTGGGATGGAAAAAAGCGGGTGCATGGTCATCTTCATAGTACCTGATCTCTTCTCTTGTCACAAGCAGAAGAGAAGGATCGTTATAATTTTTCCTAAGAAGTTCCAAAGAATACTTGCCCCGCGGCACGATCCGGCCGCCGTAAACGCCGGCCAGATGCTCCGCCTTGTCCACAATTTCTTGGGACGGATTATAGGATGTCGTTACTAACACGTCGTTACATCACTCTCTTAAACATTTTCTCCAGCTCATAAGTCGTAAAGCTCACCACAATCGGCCGTCCGTGCGGGCACGTATAGGGATTCCGGCAGCCGGCGAGCCGGTCGATGAGTGTTTCCATTTCCAGCACGCTAAGCCCTTGGTTCGCTTTAATCGATGCTTTGCAGGAACACATAATCGCCGCTTTCTCCCGCAGTTTGGCGATGTCGACCGCCTTCTTCTCGCTAAGCACCCATTCGCAGATCTCTTCAATAATTGTCTTCTCTTCCCCCGGCGGAAACCAGTGCGGGTGCGCGCGAACGAGGAACGTATTGCCGCCGAAAGCTTCCATATACACGCCGGCTTGCTCGAAGAGCGATAACCGCTCCGCTATGATGCCGGCCTCCGCAGGGGTGAATTCCAGCGTTATCCCAACGAGCAATTCTTGGCTCGCCTCAGCAGGATTGCCAAAACGCTCGTAATAATATTCATAATTAATGCGCTCATGCGCGGCATGCTGATCAATTAAGTACAAGCCTTCCTCGTTCTGCGCGACCAAATACGTCCCATGCATCTGTCCGATCGGCTCCAGCCGCGGGAAAGCAGGCAGCTTAGGCGTCCCGCTCTCGATACCCGCCGGCAGCGAATCCAGGAAAGCTTCGTTCATGCGGCGCTGCTGCGACAAGCTGACATTCCGCGTCGCGGGAGTCCCGGAAGCAGCAGCGTTCGAAGACGCAGGCATGCGGTTCGACGTTGGGTAGCCGGCACTCGGTGCCGATCTTGGCGCTTCATAAGAAGGCGCCCAAGCTTTGGGCTCGGCTGCTTGCGGCAGGTTCGCTGCCGGTAAAGCCCGCTCCTCCGTATCGTAAGCGGATAGACTTTCTTTCACCTGAGCCTGCGAAGCCTGTGGAACCTGTGGAATCTGCCGAGCTGCTGACTGTGACGATGCCTGCAGCTCGCGCATCGTTGGCTGCAACCCGGCTGATTGCATGAATGGCTCCGCTTGCGCAGGCCGCGCAGGTTGCCCGGATAGCGCAGATGGCGCGGACGACTCGTACGGTGCTGATGGCGCGGATACCGTGAATGCCGTTTCTTCCGGCAGCCGCGGCAGCTCCGCCCTCTCCACAGCCGCTCCTCCAGGAGCCAGACCGGCAGCCGGCGTCTCCAACGTCCTCGTCAAGTCCAGCTGCTCCTGAATGTAAGCGCCTCTCGGCGCAGCCGGCTTATTGCCCGTAGGAATAAGCACCTGCCGGCCAAAGAGCCGCTTCACCTCCGCCTCGATGAGCGCCGTCAGCTCCGCTTCTTTACTGAAGCGGACCTCCAGCTTGGCTGGATGCACATTCACATCCACCAGCGCAGGATCCATCCCGATTTGCAGGACGGCAACCGGGAAGCGGTTGATCGGCAGCAGGGTGTGATACCCCTGCAGCAGCGCTTGATTCAGCGCGAAATTGCGGACATACCGGCCATTCACAATGGTCGAGATGCCGCCGCGGTTCGCGCGGGTCATCTCAGGCTTCGCGACGAAGCCTGAGATCGTATAATCCAGGCTTTCCGCCTGGATCGGGAGCATCTGCTTGCCAATCGCCGTGCCATAGATGCCGGCGATGACTTGCAGCAGGTCGCCGTTGCCCAGCGTCTGCAGAAGCAAATTGCCGTTATGCTTGAGCGTGAACGCAATTCCCGGATGAGCCAGCGCCAACCGGTACATATAATCCGAGATATGACCGAGCTCCGTCTGAATCGTTTTCATATATTTGAGGCGTGCCGGCGTGTTGTAAAATAAGTCCTTCACCGTCACTTCCGTCCCGCGAGAAGCGGCCGTCTCCGTGACGCCGCGAATGGTGCCGCCTTCGATGGTAATTTTGCGGCCCAGTCCGTCATTCGCCGCACTCGTCACACACTCCAGTCGGGAGACCGAAGCAATACTCGGCAGCGCCTCGCCGCGGAAGCCTAATGTGCGAATCGAGAACAAATCTTTGCTCGTCGAAATTTTACTCGTGGCATGCCGCTGAAACGCAACTTCGCAATCATCCAGCGCCATACCGGTGCCGTTATCCGAGACGCGTATCAATTGCAGCCCGCCTTCTTCGATCGTCACGTCGATTCGCGTGCTTTCCGCATCGACCGAGTTCTCAACCAGCTCTTTCACCACGGAGGAAGGGCGCTCCACCACTTCCCCAGCGGCGATCTGGTTCGCAATATGCTCGCTCAAAAGCTGGATTTTGCCCATCTTCCCCATTTCCCCTTCCTAGTTCGCCTTCACAACGCGAATAGAAACATTCTCACCTTGATCATTCACTTTCAGCTGCGGGAAATAATCGTCGAACAGATCTACATTCACGTAGCTGGTCCCATCCTCAATGATCAGCTTATCCGCTTCAACTGGAATGGCATACGTTGCTTGGCCATCCGAAATGTCCACGGTACGGTTCGCTTCGTTCCATGTAATCGAAGCTCCGACCAATGCCGCCAAGCCGCGGGTTGTCGCAAACAATTTGCCGTTATCGCGGAAGCTGCCGAATCCGTTACCTACCTGCGCACCATTGAATTTCACGTCATGCTTGGAAATGTCCACTTGAACATCCGAAATCCCCGCTTCATGAAGCGCGGTAATGAGCTGCGCCGCCGGTCCGTCCACTTTCATATCCGGTTTAATGCCGACTTTATTCACTTTGCGCTGTTTCGGCGTCAAATACTCCTCGATCGTCACTTTCAGCGCGCTGTTATTATCCAATTGAAACAGCTGCTGAACGCTGCCCTTGCCGTACGTCTGCATACCGATCACTTTGGCTACATTGTAGTCCTGCAAAGCGCCGGACAACACTTCCGAAGCGCTCGCGCTATACTCATTGGCCAGCACATAGACGGGAACCGATAAAGCCGTTCCGCCTTCGATCGGTACCGGTTCATCGATGCCGTTGCGATCCTTGGTGTGAATGAGCACGCCGTTTTTCACGAAATGCTTGGCGATGTTCTGCGCCGTCTCCACGAGTCCCCCCGGATTGTTGCGCACATCGAGAATGAGCGATTTCAAGCCTTTAGCCTGTAGGGCTGTGAGCTGCTTGTCAAAATCCTCATCGGCATCGCTGGAGAAATCGGTAATTTGAATATACCCCACGCCATTCGCGAAGCTTGCGCTGTACACTTCCGGCACATTAACACCTTTGCGCGTGAGCTCGACGGTCAATGGTTTGCCGTCCCGCTCTACCGTTACTTTCACCTTAGAGCCTTCCGGCCCGATGATTTTGTTGCGAACCTCATCGATGGACGTCGTCGAAGCCGTGACGCCGTCGACGGCCCGCACGTAGTCATCGCGCTTGAGGCCGGCGATTTCGGCCGGTGAGCCGGCGAAAATCTCCGACAAGTATACGCCTTTGTCGTCAATTCCGATGCGGGCTCCCATACCCACATAGTTATTTTCGAGAGAGCTGGCGAACTGACCGTACTCTTCCTGGCTGAAGAAAACGGTATACGGATCCTGCAAGCCGTCGATCATTTGCTTGATGCTTTGTCCGGCCAGCGCTTCCTCGGTGACTCCGCTCACATGCAGCTTCCCGATAATTTCTCTCACCTGCTGGGTTTGCAGGTCTTCCGCTGCGGACGCGCCGCTTACGGGCAGTATGGTCATAAGGGCGGACGCAAGGGCTAAGGTTACTTTCATCTTCTTCAATTTCGGTTGAGTTGTCATATGCGTCTCTCCTCGGTTATGAGATCATGCAGCTTGTTACTGCAGCTTTTGTTTCCATTCGTACACAAGGTTAAGCGCCTGCAGCGGCGTCATATTAATCAAATCTATCCCTTTGAGCTGGTCGAGCACGGACTGGCTCTTCGCATCCGGCTTCGCTTTCTTGGCGGAGTGAACCTCAGCCCTGTCCTCCTCGAAGAGGGACAGCTGCTGCACGGCGGCCGCCTGTTCCACAGGAGCCGCATGCTCCGCAGCGACCGCCGACGAAGCGGCGGCAACCTGCGCAGCGCCGGCCGACCGCTCTTCGAAGCCATTCAGCAGCTCATACGAGCGCTGAATGATCGCCTCCGGCAGCCCGGCGATTTCGGCGCAGTAGATGCCGTAGCTCGTACTGGCTGCGCCGGGGATCAGCTTGCGCAGGAACGTGACCTGCCGGCCGCTTTCCTTCACAGCCATACAGTGATTGCGCAGATGGCCGAGGCTTTCTTCCAGGTGCGCCAGCTCATGGAAGTGGGTAGACACGAGCGTCTTGCAGCCGATCCGGTCGTGAAGGAATTCGATCACGGCCTGCGCGATCGCCATGCCTTCGCCTGTCGACGTGCCGCGGCCGAGCTCGTCGATGATGACCAGACTCTTGCTCGTCGCCTTCTCCGTCATCACCTGAATGTCCATCATCTCGACCATGAACGTGCTCTGCCCGCCGATCAGGTCGTCCGCGGCGCCGATCCGGGTGAAGATCCGGTCGGTCACCGGGATGCGCGCGGACCGGGCGGGCACGAAGCAGCCGATCTGCGCCATCAGGCAGATCACGGCTACCTGCCGCATGTACGTGCTCTTGCCGGCCATGTTCGGACCGGTGATGAGCAGGATGCGGCCCTGCTCCCGCTCCAGGCGCGTATCGTTGGCGATGAACGAGCCGTCCTGAATGACCGCCTCCACCACAGGGTGGCGGCCGTCTTCGATGTGGAGATCGAAGCCTTCGCCGATCTCCGGCTTGCGGAAATGCTGTGCCGCGGATACGGCGGCCAGCGATTGGTACACATCGGCGGTGGCGATGACCTCCGCCAGCTTCTGCAATCTGGAGATGTGCTGGGAAATCCGGTCGCGAAGCTCCGTGAACAGCTCATACTCCAGATCGACCATTTTATCCTGCGCTTCGAGAATAAGCGCTTCTTTCTCTTTCAGCTCCGGCGTCACATACCGTTCCGCATTGGCCAGCGTCTGCTTGCGCTCATAGCGGCCTTCCTGCAGCGCCGACATATTCGCTTTGGTCACTTCAATGAAGTAGCCGAACACTTTGTTGTAGCCGATTTTGAGCGATTTGATGCCCGTCGCTTCCCGCTCCTGGCGCTCCAGCTCGGCAATCCACATCTTGCCGTTCGTGCTCGCTTCGCGCAATTGATCAAGGTACGGCTGATAGCCTTCGCGAATCATTCCCCCGTCCCGGATAGATACCGGCGGCTCATCTACGATGGCGCTCCCGATCCAGGACATGACATCTTCGCAGAGGTCCATATTCTCGACAAGCTTGCGCAGCGTTGCCGAACCCGAAGCGGCACATATTTCCTGCAGCAAAGGAACCTGCTGCAAGGAATGCTTCAAAGCCACCATATCGCGGGCATTGGCATTGCCATAGGAGATGCGGGCGACGAGCCGCTCCAAGTCGTAAACTTCCTTCAGCGCCTGCTTCACATCATCGCGGACGATGAGCTGATTGTAGAGCAGATCGACAGCTTCCAGCCGCTCTTCGATGCGAGATACGCTCATGAGCGGTTTCTCGATCCAGCGGCGGAGCATCCGCGCGCCCATGGCGGTGACGGTTCGGTCGAGCAGCCAGAGCAGCGAGCCTTTCTTGGCGCGTTCGCGAACCGTTTCGACCAGTTCGAGGTTGCGGCGCGTGAACGGATCCATCGTCATGTATTGATCCGGCTCATACAGCCGAATGTGTTTCACGTGCGTAAGCGCACGCTTCTGCGTTTCTTTCAAGTAAGCGAGCAGCAAGGCCACACCTTGACGGCTTAGCGGGGATAAGCCCGGCAAAGCCGTATCATCGGCGAAATGCTCGTCCAACAGCCGCTCGTCGGCTTGCGTCCACTCCGTCAGCACCGTACTTCGGCCCCAGATTACGCCGGATTCCCGGATGGTGGCGAGCAGCGCTCCGTCCGTAATGATCTCGGACGGGTTGTACACATTGAGCTCGTCCGCCACAAGCTCCCAGGACGGTGCCAGCAGCGTCGTGTATAACTCTCCTGTCGAGATATCGCAAGCGGTAAACGCATAGCCTTGCTCGCGGCTGACTAAGGAGACTATGTAATTGTTGCTGGATTCACCGAGCAGCTTGCTGTCCATCACGGTACCCGGCGTTACGATCCGCACGATTTCGCGGCGGACGACGCCTTTGGCCTCAGCCGGATCTTCCACCTGTTCGCAGATGGCGACCTTGTACCCTTTCTCGATAAGCCGCGACATGTACGTCTCGGCGGAATGGTGTGGGACGCCGCACATCGGAATCTTCTCGTCGGCACCGCCTTCTCTGCCCGTTAACGTAATCTCCAGTTCTCTCGCCGCATTGATCGCATCGTCAAAGAACATCTCATAGAAATCACCCAGACGGAAAAACAAAAAAGCGTCCGGAACCGTCGCCTTCACGGCCAAGTATTGTTGAATCATCGGCGTATATTGAGCCACCTTGCGTTCCTCCAACCACATTCATTGTCAACTCTATGAAACTATTATTCATTCATTTTCAAATATTCGCATAAACTTTAATAGAAATGCCGAAGGCTCTCCTCCATCTTCCAATGTCCGCCGCTATCGCCGTACGCCGGTCAGGAAATATGAGCCTCCGCCATCTATCGATCTTTCATATCCGTAGAGATAATCTATTATAACATGATTCCTTCTTCAATTGCTTCTTTCCGGCGATACGGGGCAATTTTCCATACCTTGCGAATATCCTCCCGCTCATTCCACGGCTCCATGGACATGAGTCTGGACCGGAACCGGTCCAAGACGCCGGCATATCCTTCGTAGCCTTTCAGCTGCTCGAGATCGTGCCAAAGCTTGGCTGCGATCCCCTGCAGCAACCGCTTATCGCCTCTGTAATAAGCCGCTTGGATGTCCGGTTCCTGCAGCGGCTGTCTCGGCAGCCGCCAATAATTGTCGGCGATCAGCGCCGCCAAAGTGAATACGCCGCGCGTGATGAGCGGCGAGTGCAGCCAGCTCGGCAGCGTGCGGTATTCGAAGCCGCCGTGCCGTTTCTTGCGATAATCGCCGAGAAAGCCGTACCGGGGGCGGCGCCCGCGCGTCGTATCGCTCTCGATCAAGATCAAGGGCAGCGCGAGGTAGTTATCTAGCGCGCGCAGCAGATGACTGTTCAGCCAGCACCGGCTGAAATGGATATGTCCGCCGAGGGGATATCCCCCCACCGGCATGCCGCCCGAGAGCCACGCCAGGCTCTCGTCGGTGATGGACCGCGCAGCGAGCCGCATCGTAGCCAGCAGGTTCCGCGCATGTTCGAGCGGGTCTGTGCTGGGCTTCGGCCGCAGCTCCGCCAGCGGCAGTATGACGCGATGCCCGCTGAGCACGATCGCATCGCAGCCGACCTCGCCTTCGCGCGCCAGAAAGCGGTCGGCGAAGACGACCTTCCCCTGCGGGCTGAGCAGCAGGAACTCGGGATCGCTCCCGAGCATAACCGGCTCCTGGCGCAGCAGCTCCTTCCGCAGCGCCAGCTCGTAGCGGTTGATCGCCTCAGCGAACAGCTGCACCAGCCGGCCGCTAAGCTTCGGAGCAGGTTCTACATCGAGCACCAGCGTGTGCCCGCCGGGCACGATGCCGATGGTGACAAGCCCGTAGTCGAGCCCGAGCGCATAGATCGCTTTGGCCGCCTCCCGGCTGGCTCTGCGCACGTGAAATCCGGCCTTCTCCGGCTCCACTTCTATGTAGGCGGATTCGGTGCGATGCTGCCGCTGGATGAGGAGCGATTTCTCCGACAACAGCAGCGAGTCTTTCTTCTCATACACGATTAACGTCTGCAGATGGAAGATAGCCACTTTGTACTTATGCGTGAAGAACGGGGTCTCCTCCTTCAACTCTCCCAGTCTCTTCAGTTCCCGAACCGTCTTGATGCCGTGATGTGCCAGCAATGCATCCCGCTTCGCCGGCGATTGTGCCCTGACGATCGCCTTAATCGGCTGAAGCGCAGGTACGGACGGCCATTCATCATGAGCAGCGCCCCAGTGGATGACGATGCGGCCCTGCCAATCGGCAGGCAGCTTGCTGCCGCTCGGTATGCGAATAAGGCCTGCGAGCTCCAACGCCTCTTTCTCCTGTGCATGCAGTAAAAATGATTGCATCCCCTTAACCCCTTCACGTCTCATGTGAACCGGGCCGGCCTGACGGACAGCTGCCCATTTGTGCTTGGAAAACAAAAAAGAGGGCGTATGCCCTCTGCCGAACCTTGAACGCCAGCATACACTGGCGTATAAGGTTCATTAACCCAGATCATCTTCAAGCAGTTCGGCATCGAGATCCTCGAAATCTCCATCGCCACCATCATCGAAGTCCACGTGTTTGTCATCGAAGTCGCTCGGTCCATACGGGCTCACGATGACAAACACCTTCGTTTCCGCAATAAGCTCAACTTGGAACTCGCGTTCCACCCGAATCACAACGCCGTCGCCGCTCGACGAGATGCTGGCTTCCACACAGTTGGGCTCTTGCGTTGCGACAGCGGACACCTCGGCTGTCGTCGGCTTATGTCTTTTGTCCAGGTAGCTGAGTCCGACGACTTCTACATAAGATACGGTTTCTTTGGCTACGTCTGTTTTCGTGTTGCGATCGTAAGAATACCAGATGTTGATATCATAAGTACCAACTACCTCTACGCCCTCTCCGGATTGGATCGCCTCGAATTGGTTATTAATAATCCAAGCGCCCAATATACTGGTCGGAGAAAAGGGCGGAGTCACGGTATGACTTACATGCGAAAATTTGCGACCTTTACCGCAGACAGCCTTGGTGATGATCTCTCTGCTTTGCAAATCTTTATCTAATGACATCCTTTCAACCTCCTCCATACAATCATTCATTACAAGTGTATGCAGGACAGTAGTCTAGAGTGACAATTATTTTATATTATTTTTTTTGCAAAAACATATTTATATCTTTAAGAGTCAACCCGCCTCCGAGCGGTGTTTTTTTTGCTTCTTGGCGATCGATAAGTAGTGCATCAGCTCCCGGTTTAGCTGTAAAATCGCGGAACGGACCTCGAATTCTTCGCGGTTTCCCGGCAGCGGCAGCTTTTTGTAGCGGGCATCCAGCTCTTGTAATTCTTTCTCCGCTTTGCCCGTATAGTAGTCTTCCTTGACAGTATGGCTAATATCTTCAAGAATCGCGGCGAGCATCTCCCCTTGCGGCAGCGTCTGATATACTTGCGCAACAAGCAGCATCATCCGGTGAATCGACTCCAGCTGCTCGCCCCTCATGAAGAAATATACGCGCCAATACGGATCCCCTGTCATAAAAAGTGTATTATCCATAGCCCGCTTGGCCAACTGAGCCCCTTTATCGATCTCTTCGCTGACCTCCAGAAGCTCATGGCCATCCCAGATCACGGTATTGTCCCGCAAATGCTTCGCCAAGCTTACAAATATCATAGAAAATAATTCCTCTATCCGAATCTTATGCGCCACCAACGCTTTATCCGCCTTGGGCATATACGCGATATTAATCGCCGTAGCGGTCCCCAAGCCGACCAGAAGCAGCAGCAGCTCATTGCCGACGGATGCCCATCCGGCATCTTCATAGGCAAACAAATGCAGCATGACGACAGCCCCTGTCACCGCTCCCTCCGCTATTCGCAAACGGTGCAGCAGCGGGAACACGATGAGCAGGAAGAGTCCTACGACCCATACATGAAAACCGAACAGCATAAATAGCAAGGACCCCATCAACAAGGCCAGCACGGAAGCGGCGAGGCGATGGAGTGCGCTTTGAATCCCTTTCTTTTTCGTTACCTCAATGCCCAGAATCGCCAGAAGTCCAGCGGCTGCCGGTGTTTTGATCCCCATAAGATGCGCAAGATACATCGCTATCAGAACGGCAAGGGCGGTTTTGAGCACTCGAAAGCCCATAGCGGTTCACCTCTTTACTGGTTATACTATGGGCCCATTATTTCATTTTCGACTTCATGTGGCAAGTGTTACCGGTGTTTCGTCAATCTTTTTTCTAAATTGGAAACGATTTGATACATAAATGTGGCAACCACGGCAATGACGAACAGTGTGGAAATGACAAGCGTAAAATTAAATACTTGGAAGCCATATATAATTAAATACCCGAGACCCATTTGCGAGACGAGAAACTCGCCGACAATAACCCCGACCCAAGCTAAACCGACATTCACTTTCAACGTTGAGACGATGGCCGGGAAGGAAGCGGGCAAGATCACTTTAAGAAAAACTTTCCTCTGATTTCCCCCGAATAATGAGACGACTTTCACATAGTTTTGATCGACCTCTCTGAAGCTGCCATACACGACCAGTGTCGTAATGATAACGGTTATCGAAAGCGTGGTGGCGATAATGGAAAGCAAGCCCGGTCCGAGCCCGACGATAAATAGCGGTCCCAATGCGACCTTCGGCATACTGTTCAAGACGACGATATAGGGGTCAAGCACTCTTGACAGGAATGGCGACCACCAGATGAGAACAGCCAGTGCCGTGCCGAATAATGTACCTAAAGCAAAGCCAAGTATCGTTTCTATAACGGTTACGCCAACATGAGGAAGCAGGCTGCCGTCCAGCAATTTATCCCAGAGCAGTTTGAACACTTTGGTCGGATAGCTGAAGAGGAGCACATCGATCCATTTCAATCTAGCCGCTGCTTCCCATAAAGCAAAAAAGAGGACCAGAATCAACAGCTGAACTATTCTGACTTGTTTCGTTTCTTTCTTCCTGGCCCCGACATATTGCCCGTGAACTTTCTCGACGAGCGCCTGCTCTGAGCCTTCGCCTGCGATTCGTTGCTGCTGCTTTGCGTTCATGCGTCATGCCCTCCAAACTCCTGCCAAATCGTACGAAACAAAGTATGAAACCCGGGCAATTCCCTTGCTTCGAACGGCACGGAGGCGCGAATCTCCTCCGGAATGCTGTAGGTTTGGCGAATTCTTCCCGGATTCGGCGCCAGCACAATAATGCGGTCGCTCATGGCGATGGCTTCTGATATATCGTGCGTCACCAAGAGCGCCGTTTTCTTCTTGGCCCTAAGCGTCTCCACCACCAGATCCTCCAGCTGCAGCTTGGTCTGATAGTCCAGAGCCGAGAACGGCTCATCGAGCAGCAGCAGCTCGGGATCGGTGGCCAGCGTTCTAACGAGCGCTACGCGTTGGCGCATTCCCCCGGAAAGCTGGGAGGGATAATAATCTTTGAAGCTGTATAAACCCATTTCTTCTAATAAATGAAGCACAAGCTCTCTGTTCTCCTTGGTCAGCGTTCCGGCAATCTCCAGCCCGATGCAGGCATTGTCTTCGATCGTCCGCCAAGGAAACAGATAGTCCTGCTGCAGCATATATCCGGCCCTTGTCGACGGCCCGTTCACGGGTTTGCCCGCGACCGACACCGTGCCTGCCGTCGGCCGAATGAGGCCGGCTATGATGGACAAGAGGGTCGTCTTCCCGCAGCCGCTCGGACCGATCAGAGAGACAAACTCGCCGCGTGCTACGGCGAAATCGATTCCCTGCACGGCAAGTGTCGCCCTTTCCTCGGTTACGTACACTTGCGTTACGTCTTTTACCGTCACAGCAGTATCCATGTTCGTACTCCCCTCCGTTTCATCTGCCTGGCCGCTGTCTGCCTTACGGTTGTTTTACGCTCGACTTGGCTTTCTCCGCATACGTGTTATCAACAAGTGTCTTCCACTCCACCCGCTGCTTCAGCTCGCCGGCCGACGACATAACATCCAGCAAATTATTCCATTCCTGCTCATCGACAACCCCATCTGTCGCGAAGGAGCCTTGATCTTTATACCGCTTCACAACGCTTTTCACAATTTCCACATCGATGTCTTTGAAATAAGGCAGGACGGCGTTCGTGATTTCATCCACGCTTTTGGCGGCGACCCACAGCTGTGCCCGCTGGATTGCATTCGTGAATTTCTGCACGGTGGCCGGATTCTTCTTCATGAAGCTCTGTTTGGTCATGAAAACCGTGTAAGGCAGATGCCCGCTCTCCACGCCGAAGGAAGCGATCACGAAGCCTTTGCCTTCCTTCTCGATGATGGAAGCCTGCGGTTCGAAGAGCTGTACATATTCCCCGGTTCCGGACGAGTAAGCCGAAGCGATATTGGCGAACTCGATATTTTGAATGAGCTGCAGATCTTTCTGCGGATCGATTTTATGCTTCTTGAGCGTGAACTCGCCGGCCATTTGCGGCATGCCGCCTTTTCTTTGCCCGAGGAAGACGGACCCTTTCAGCGAATTCCAATCGAAATTGTCCATTTTCTTGCGGGCTACCAGGAAAGTCCCGTCGGTCTGCGTCAACTGCGCGAAGTTGATCACGGGATCGTCGGAGCCTTGCTGCGCAACATAGATGGACGTTTCCGAACCGACCAGCGCCACGTCGATCGCATTCGAGAGCAGCGCAGTCATCGTTTTGTCCCCGCCTGGCGTTGTCGTTAATTCAACATCGAGTCCCTCATCCTTAAAAAAGCCTTGCGATAGCGCTAC
Organism: Bacillus sp. 3255; assembly: GCF_031456485.1. Lineage (NCBI taxonomy): Bacteria > Bacillati > Bacillota > Bacilli > Caryophanales > Bacillaceae > Bacillus > Bacillus sp. 3255. Next base: position 67,656 of record NZ_JAVDUS010000013.1, on the reverse strand, counting down.
GTATTGCGGCGCGTAGAAGATCGATCTCGTCACTTCGCCGATCCGCACTTTGGTCGTTTCTTCCGTCTTCGTCCCGCAGGCCGAAACGATGCTGCTCAGCAGCAGGACAGCGGTTAAAGCCGCTCCCCATCTCTTCCGAAACTTCATAAGACGTCCCCCCGAATTAAGTAGTAATGTATCCTATGCAGGAGCCCAGAAGTCGGTTAACGATGAATTCGCAGAAAAACGTTTACACCCCAAAAAAAACAGCACCCCCGGGCATTCGCTGCCCGAAGATGCTGTTTCGCTTCATTATATACCGTAGACGGCTTGATATTTCTCTTCCAAGTACTGCACTAAATAATCGGGGTTCAAATCCTCGCCCGTTACATCCCGGACGATTTCATTCGGCGTCAACAGCTTGCCGTGTTTGTACACTTTGTCCGTCAGCCAATCCTTGATCGGACCCAAATTCCCTTCGGCGATCAAGCTCTCGAAAGCGGGAAGCTCCTTGCGGAGCGTGTGGGTGAACTGCGCAGCATACATGTTGCCCAGCGCGTAGGACGGGAAGTAACCGAACGCCCCGCCGGACCAATGGACGTCCTGCAGCACGCCCTCGCCGTCATTCGCCGGCACGACGCCCAAATACTCTTCGTATTTGGCATTCCACGCTTGCGGCAAATCCGCCACGGCAATCGTTCCGTTGAACAAGCCTTTCTCAAGCTCATACCGGATCATAATATGCAGGTTGTACGTCAATTCATCGGCTTCGATACGAATTAAAGAAGGCTCGATGTGATTGATCGCTTTGAAGAATGTATCCACATCGACATTGTCGATCTGCGGGGAGAACGTGCTCTGCAGCTCGCCATAATACCGGTCCCAGAACGGCTTGCTGCGGCCTATGACATTTTCCCAGAAGCGCGACTGCGACTCGTGAATGCCCATGGAGGTGCCTGTGCACAGATTCGTGCCGACCAAGTCCTTGGAAATGTTCTGCTCATACAGCGCATGTCCGCCCTCATGAATCGTGCCGAATAACGCGGAGGTGATGTCATTCAGCAGGTAGCGCGTCGTAATCCGCACATCCCCGGGATTAAGCGCCGTCGCAAAAGGGTGCACGGTCTCATCCAGGCGGCCCGCTTCAAAGTCGTACTGCATCTGCTTCAGAATCGACAGCGAGTACTGCTTCTGCTTCGCGATCTCGAATTGTTGATCCAAGAAGGAACGGTCGGGTTGGTTCGGTGAAGCCTGAATCCGCTGCAGCAGCGGAACCGCCTTCTCCCGCAGCGCCCCGAATACTTCGTCCAGCTTCTCAACGGTCATTCCCGGCTCATACATATCGAGGAGCGTATTATATTTATGTCCTTCATATCCCCATAGCTCAATGAACTCTTGGGTTGTCGCCACAATTTTCTCTAAATACGGCTGGAACGAAGCCCAGTCCGAATTATGCTTGGCGTCCTCCCAAGCGGACTCGGCCTGCGAGGTCAGCACGACATAGGCCTGGTATTTCTCGGCCGGAATTTTCTTGGACCGGTCGTATTCTTTCTTGCATTCCAGCACCATCTTTCTGGAGATGGCATCCAGCTTCTCCAGCTCTTCCGGCTGCGTGAAGAACGACAGATAGTCGCCCATTTCATCGGACGTAGACATGCGGAAAACTTCCGTGGACAGCTCTCCGACGACCTCCGAGCGTGTTTCGATCCCTTTCTTGGGAGCGCCGGTGCGCATATCCCAATAAATTAAGGCAATTGCCTCCTCGTACTGCTTCATTTTGCGGACATAGGCCTTGAACGATTCCAGCTTGGCTGGGGCTGTTTGCACACTCATGCGTAAGTCTCCTTCCAAAAGTTTCTTCATTCATCATACTTCGTCCCCTGCATAGAATCAAATTTATGCGAGATTGTGGTAAAATAATGACAAGCCATTTCGCGATGACCGCGGGTGGAACGACTATTTAAGGAGATGACTTGCCGTGAACATTGAATTCACCGATGCAGCTGTACAACGATTAACCCCATATATAGGTCAGAATGAAGCCCTTCTGAAGCTCGCTTTCGATACGGAAGGCTGCGGCTGTTCCGTGAACGGCGTGCCCACGCTTTGGCTCGTTTCGCAGAAGGAGAAGCACGATCTGTCCGCAAAAACAAACGCGCTCTCCCTCCTTTATAAAGAGCAGGATGAGATTTATTTCGAAGCCAATATGCGAATCGACTTTTCTGAAACGGATAAATCCTATATACTAAAGAGTAATAACCAGATTTATAATGCGGGTATGAGCTTAGTCGACAAAAGATAGCTGCAGAATAGATAGACAAGCAGCACATCAATTTTACCTGGAGGGGAAACCATGTCATTAGTTCACGAAATTCTCAAGTACAATGAAGAGTTTGTTGCGAAAGAGCAGTACAAAGAGTTTTTGACAACGAAATTTCCAGACAAGAAAATGGTTGTTCTTACTTGTATGGATACGCGGTTGATCGAGCTTCTTCCCAAGGCGATGAACCTGCATAACGGGGACTCCAAAATTATTAAAAATGCGGGCGCCATCGTCTCCCACCCTTTCGGCAGTATTATGCGCAGCATCATTGTCGCTGTTTACCAGCTCAATGCCGATGAAGTTTTCGTGATCGGGCATTACGATTGCGGCATGACGGGGCTGAATCCGGATCAAGTCATTGCGAATGCGAAGAACCGCGGTATCTCCGATGATGTCATCCAGACGCTCGGCCACTCCGGCATCGACTTGTCCAAATGGCTGACAGGCTTCGAGCATGTCCGGGACGGTATCGAGAAAAGCGTCAATATTATTCGCAATCATCCGCTGCTTCCCAAAAATTTGCCGGTTCACGGCCTTGTGATCGACCCTTCAACCGGACGGTTGGATTTGATCGCTGACGGTTACAGCGCCGTTCAAGCATAATATAGGCAATCGCCAGACAATAGAACCCCCGGGAAATTCCCGCGGGGTTCTTTGGCGTCTTATGGTTGCGGCATCGTTGCCGGTACGTGCTTCTAGGATAGCCGGTGCCGTGCCGGCAAGGTCGTCGGTGTGCGGCAGACCGCGATGTGGGACCGTTTGCGCTGTTGCCGCCAACATGTATGCGCGATTCAATATGAAAAATCATATAGAATTCGCTCTACAAGCGTAAAATCGTGAATTCTATATGAAAATTCAAATAGAATTTGATTTTTGTTCAACGGATACTTGTTGGGTGATGGCGATTGGCTAATGCGTTAGGCAAGTAGTGTTGGGTGATGGCGATAAGCTGATGCGTTAGGTAAGTAGTGTTGGGCTGTGGTGATAAGCTGGTGCGTTGGGCAGGTAGTGTTGGGCTGTGGCAGCTGGCGGCATTTTGTACATATCTCAGAATTTGCGGGAAATGAGCTTTACCCTTCTGCTGCCAGATGCATCGATTTCCTGACTGGCCTACAGCTGCAGCTGCTCACATAACAAATGCCCATCCCCAGAGGGGACAGGCATTCAAGCAAGCAGTACGTATTTTACATTTCCAGCGTTTTGATCAAACGTTTGGAGTCGCCATTCGGTGTAGTCACGACCTCATACAGATTAATCTTCACATCGGTATTCAGCTGTTCCGACTTGATGGAGCCGAAGTCGATGAACTGAATGCCGGACATAATCTTCTGCTCGCCGGTGAAGCCCATCGTCTTCGAGCTCAGCAGTCGGCCTTCGGAATCGACGACCTCGAACGCCAGCGTCGAGAAGTTCGCATCCGTGATCACCTGTTCTTGACGCTTCACATCCAGATCCAGACGCAGGCGGTACGCGTAAGACTGATCTTTGCTGTACGTTGCGCTGACATTCGCCTGCTTAATGTCGATGCTGAACGGATACAACGATACAGGTCCTGTCTTCGGCACCGGCTGAACAGCCGTCTTGTACGAACCGACAGCCAAGCGGTTGGCGTCATACAGATTAAGGGCAAGCTTATCCGCTTGCTCTGTGCCAGGCAGCAGATACGAATAATTCAGCACATAGCTGGTGTTCGGAGCAATCGTTTTGGCAACCGTAGTTTGACGCGCTCCCGTGTAGGTGTAACCTTCGCTGCTCGTCAGTTCCGTTTGGAAATCAGGCAGCGACACGGATGTCGTTCCTTTGTTCGTCAGCTTGTACTTGGCAACGACGGTTTTGAAGCCGAAGTCCTCGCTCTCGCTCATGCCCATCTCGACCAGCGAGATATCGATATTCGAGTCGAGCAAATTGTTCGCATTCAGCTTGAACGGCGTGCCGATGGTGTACTCTTCCGCAGCGGCATAGGTTGAGACTTCGCCGCCGCTGCCCGCTCCTGCCAGCGTCGTAATGGAGACCGGCAGCGCAGTAGCCGTCTGCTTGTTGTTGCCCGCCGACGTCTCCGTCCCTGTACCGGTCTCGTTACCCGTACCCGCTGAAGTCTGCGTTCCCGAACCGGCTGTGCCCGATTTCTCCATCACAACGAGCTGCAGAGCTTCCGTGCTCAGCCCCGCAGGCAAAATGCCGGAGAAACGGAACGTCGTCGATTCGTTCGGCGATAAGTACGACGTGCGTGTTGCATTATCCGCGGAAGCCACCGCTACGGAGCTGCGAACCGCTTGGAACGATCCGGTTAAATTCGGAATCGTAAGAATGCCGTCACTGTTATTCTTCAGCGTGACGTTCGCCTGCAGATGCAAGCCATCGGACTGCTGGCTCGTCGCCGCCCACGAAGTCGTAATCTGCAAGCCGTCCAAATCCTCATCCGGGTATGGCGAGCCTTCGCCGATTTTGCCGATAACGAACGATTTGGCAACGTTCAAGGAACCTAGAACCGTCGTTTTCACCTTCCCTTTGGGCGAGAACAGCAAGGTTAACCCCCCGCTGGCGTCCAGCGATGCAGGAACGGCTGCCTGAATCGTGGTTTTGAGCGGCTGCTGCGGCAGCAAGGACTGTCCGGACCCTGTCAGGAACTGTGCGGCATACGTTAATCCTTTGTTATCCTGCAAATTAAGCTCAAGCGCATCCGGCAGCTTCAAGGTCGCATCGCTCAGATTCTCAAGCGTCAGATCGGTATACACGACCCATGCGCCATCTTTGAACACTTTGTAGCTATTGCCCAACTGCGCCGTTACAACGGCGTCATCGGCATAAGTAGTGTCGAGCTCCTGCAAATTAATCGCCACCTGCTGCACCGCGCTTTGACCGGCTTCGTCCATGGCAGCCTGGACGGATAGCGCCCCGATGTCATGCATCGCGTTGTAGTTCCATTCGAATATATCGACTTTCAGCTGTCCCGCTGTCAAATTCGCCGGAATGTCGGACGTAAATTTGAACGTTCCGGTTTCCCCGGCTTTCACGCGCGCCGTCACTTTCTCCGTCAGCTTCGCTGTGTAGGAAGTACCGCTAGCGTCAATGACTTTCACCCCGTAATTGTTAAAGTCGACGGCCGACGAGCTGTTGTTGTTCAGGCCCAAGGAGAAGCGCAGCGAGCCGTCTTCGGCACCGGAGGATAAAGTCACTTTATCCAATGTGAAGTAGACGGAATCGCTTAGAAACACGCCTTCCTTCCCCGCGAAAGCTGATGTGGCCAGTGGCAGTGTCAGGAAGCTTGCGGCCGTCAGCATGAGCGCTGTACGGCTTAGCAAGCGTTTCATTTTTCGTTGTTGCGTCACAGGTAGGTCCTCCTCTAAGTTCATCAATCAGATCGTAGTGCGTCGATCGGACGCAATTTGGATGCTTTGTTCGCCGGATATAAGCCGAAAATAACGCCGACCAGGACGGAAAATAAAAAGGCGTACAAGCTAATGTCGACGGACAGACTCGTCGTTTGCTTCGGACTGAAATACGGCAGCGCATAAGCTAATCCTACGCCCAACCCCAGTCCGATAAGTCCGCCCAGACCGCTGATGACAACGGCCTCAACGAGAAATTGAAGCAAAATATTGCGCCGCTTGGCGCCGATCGACTTGCGTATCCCGATTTCGCGTGTACGCTCGCTGACCGTCACCAGCATGATGTTCATAATCCCGATGCCGCCTACAAGCAATGAAATCAAGGCGACCGCTACTAATTGATTCGTGAGGGTGTTCGTCGCTTCGGTCCGTGCCTTCAGCAGCTCATCCTGATTCGTCAGCACGAAGCCCGTATCGCTTTTGAATTTATAAGTCAAATAGGATTTCATCGTCTCCTGGGCGATATAGATATCGTCCTTCGTCGGCGCTTCTACGTACGTGGTGCGGATCTGTCCCAGCTTGAACACGCGTCTTGCCGTTTCCAGCGGGACGATAACCGAGCTGTCGACCGACGCTCCGCCGATATTGGAGCCCTTCTCCTTCAGCGTACCGATCACCGTGAATACGGCGCCATCGATGTTGATTTCTTCACCGACCGGGTTCAGCGTGCCGAAGTACGTCTTGGCCACTTCACTGCCGAGCACCGCTACATTGGAACGGAACTCCAAATCGGCGGGCGACAGGTTGCGCCCCTTATCGATCTGCGCTTTGATAATGCCGAAATACCGGTCATTCGTGCCTATGACGTTATACTTTTCTTGCGTTCGATCGTATTTGATATTGGATCCGTTCTTCGTCATCGTCGGCGCAATGAACTTGAACTCCGGAAAGTTCTCGAAATTCATCAGCTCCGTATAGTCGAGCTGTGTCGCCCGGCCGTTGCCCGTCGCCGTCACGACGAGAAGATTCGTCCCCATATTCTCATATTGCTTGGCGATTTGTTCCGAGGTGCCTTGGCCGATCGCGACAAGCGTGACCACGGAGCTTACCCCGATAATCACCCCAAGCATGGTCAGAAATGTGCGCAGAGGACTGGAAATAATCGTCTGCATCGACATTCTGAGCAATTCACTTGCCTTCATATGCTCACCTCTTGCTTCACGGGGCTGATGTCGGTTCGATTCCGGTAATCGTCGATAATGACCCCGTCACGGAGAGCTACGACGCGCTGCGCATTGTCGGCAATATGATGGTCATGCGTGATGAGAACAATCGTATTCCCCTGCGCATTCAGCTGCAAAATCAATTCGAGCACCTCTTCGCCCGTCCTGGAATCGAGCGCTCCGGTCGGTTCATCCGCCAGAATAAGCGACGGGGAGATGGCAAGCGCTCGTGCAATCGCAACCCGCTGCTGCTGTCCGCCTGACAGCTCGCTGGGCTTATGATGACCCCGCTCGCCCATGCCCAGCATACCCAGCATATGATGCGCCCGTTCCTTCCGCTCTTTCTTCGGAATGCCGGCATAGATCATCGGAAGCTCCACATTCTCCATGGCGGATAAGCGCGGCAGCAGATTAAACTGTTGGAAAATGAAGCCGATTTTCTGGTTGCGCAGTGCGGCAAGCTCGTTATCGCTCATTTTCTCCGTTACCACGCCATCCAGAATATAGCTGCCCGAGGTCGGCACATCCAGCAGGCCGATCGTGTTCATGAGCGTCGATTTCCCGGAGCCGCTGGGTCCGATGATGGCTACGAAGTCGCCCTCTGCCACGGAAAGCGATATGCCCCGCAAAATAGGCAAATCTTCCAAGCCGCGTCTGTACGTCTTCACTATATCTTTCAATTCAATGATATTCATACCGCAATAGCTCCTTTCCCGGCAGTATTATCTGTTCCCCGCACCGCCGGCTCCACCTGCGCCCCCGTTCGTCCTGGTAGCACCACCAGCGCCTCCTGCACCGCCTGCACCGCCTGCACCGCCTCCGCCTTGGAAGCCGCCGCCGCCGAAGCCGCCAGCACCGCCGCCATTTTGCTGGAATTGCTGTCTCAAGCGGTTGATTTCATCTTGGCTGAGATTTTGCTGTCTTCTAACGGCGTTAGGAAGCACAACTTGATCGCCTTCGTTCAGACCCTCGGTAATTTCAATTTGCGTTTTGGAGCGAATGCCGATTTTCACTTCATGCTCGGCTTCCGTCGTTCCGTCCGCTTTCTTCAGCGTGACGACGCGCTTGCCCTTTTGCAGCTGCAGAGCTTCCGGCGGAATGTAGAGCACGTCTTTTTTATCCTGAATCAGAATTTCACCCGTAGCCGTCATCCCGTATTTAAGTACATTGTCTTTGTTGTCTGCAGCGAGTACCACATCGTAGAACGTTACGCCGTTCGTCGTCGTTCCAACGGAGGAGATTTGCGTAACTTCCGCCGGGAAAATGCGTCCCGGATAAGAATCCACTTTGATTTCCGCTTTCATCCCCAGCTTGATGTTCGGCAGATCGAGCTCATCCACCTGCACGGGAAGCTGCATTTTGGCGATGCTGGCCACAGCCCCGAGCTGCATACCGCTGTTCACTTTGGTACCGACCTGCAGAAGACTTAAAATATCATTGCGTTTATTAACAAAGTCCGTGGAGAAAACGCCATCGAAAGGCGCGACAATTTTGAGAGTGTCCACCTTGTCCTGCGCAGCCGCCACCTTCAGCTTCGCGCGCTCGAGTGCGGATTGCTTCGCCACAATATCGTCGCCCAGCGTGTCGTTCGCGAACGTGGCGATCGTATCGCCTTGTTTGACGATATTGCCGGTTTTGAATGGGAGCGTTGACACGGTACCTGTCGTTCCCGCCAATACGGTCGCAATTTTCACATATTGCAGAGCCGCCTTGGCTTGCGAATCGACGGCACGTCCACCGATCGTTACGGTACCGAGAACATCCGTACCTGCATCCATGGAGTTGTCATTCGGAACGGCAACCTCGACATCGACGACTTTCCCGCCTTTGCCATCGGATTTCGGGTCTTTGGAAATCGTCTGGATCGTACCAGATTTCGTAATCATGAAGCCGTCGATCGTAATATCGACCGGATCGCCCTTATGTAGTTGTGCGGCGTCTTCTACGAAAAACGGCAGCGTAACGGTCAATGCGTTCATGTCCGAGATCGTGGCAATTTTGGTCGATTTGTTAATGGTAGATCCAAGTTCCAAATTCGTCGCATAGGTCAGCTTGCCGGAGATCGGGGCTTTCACACCCATCAGACTTTGCTGGTCCAGCAGCGAATTCAAATCCTTCTCCGTTTGCTCATAGGTCAGCTGCGCGTCCTGCAAATCGCTTTCCAAGCTCGTGCTCGTCAGCTCGAGAAGCACATCTCCGGCTTTCACGGGTTGATTTCGTTTCAAGTTGATCGATTTGATATTTGAATTTTCCGGGATCGAAATGGTTTGCGTATCTTTCGGCTCGAACTGTGCCGTACCGGATACGGACGAGCGGATATTCCCCTTTTTCACCTGGTAGACGGCCTCTTTCACATCCGCTGACTTGGATTTCTTCCCTTTCGACATATACGCGTATGTGCCTCCGGCGCAAACGCATACCGCGATGATAACGATCAACCATTTACTGCGATACCATTTCATGAAGTAACTTCCTCCTTAGAGTTTGGACATAAGTAATTCCATTAACTGCTGCTCCACGCTGATCCCCAGGCTCTTCCGATCTTGCGGCTGAAAGTCGCCGTAGTCACGGTAAGTGAAGACGGAATCGGACTGTCGGTCTGCCATTCTTTTCTGCACAAAGGCTTTCACCCGCTTCTCCCGTTCCTCCGGCGAGAGCTCATCTCCCTTGTTGTCCATGCGCCCCGCTAATCGCGATTTCTCCAGCTTGGACTGTTCTTCAAGAAAAGTGATTTGCTCCGGCTTGAGACCGACGAGCACCTGCGCGCGTTCACTCTCGTTCATACTTCCCTCGTCAATGCTTTTGCGAACGAGCGGAATCATCGCTTCCGCCTGCTTGGCCGTAATCGCCAGATTGGCGTGCCGGTCCATCCGCAGCAGTTCTTGAAAGAGCATGACAAGCTGCATCTCCTTCAAATTCTGCACATCGTCCGCGGGGATGTCCTCAAGAAGTGTCGGCTCGGGCTTTGGAGAGGGGAGGGCGGCGGCCGGCGCTGAAACTTGTCCTGCCAACTGCGTCTCACAGCCACCTATTAGGAAGGAAATGAGCGTCAAGCCTAACGCCATTATCCGAGTGTACTTCATCGACCATACACCTCCAAGACGAAAAAATCCTGTCCAATAAGGACAGGATACAAAGTAAACATGAAAGAAGTTTGCTTAAGTTGTAAAAAAAATGTGAAAAACTACGAAATCCGCGGAAAGGTCACACGGAATTCGGTCCCTTCCCCTACCCGGCTGCGCGCTTGAATGGTTCCCTGCATGCCTGTGACCAAATGCTTCACGATGGTCAGGCCGAGTCCTGTGCCCGTCGGCACATCCGTCCGCGACGTTCTGGCTTCATCCGCCTTATAGAACCTGTCCCAGATGCGCGACAGTTCGTCCTCCGTCATCCCCATCCCCGTATCGCGTATATACAAGTGAACCTCGTCAGCCTCTTCCTCCAGCGCAACGGTCAGAACGCCGCCCTTGGGGGTAAATTTCAAGGAGTTGTAGATGAGATTATGAACGATTTGGGCGAACCGGTCCGGATCTAACGCCACCAGGGCAGGCTCCTTATCAGGCGGCGGCAAAATGAGATGCAGGGAAATAGCGTTCACCGCAATCGGCGCTTTCAATAGTTCGAGCGAATCTTCCAAGACGTCGGCGACGGAAACAGGCCTTAACCGGAATACGTCGACACCATTTTGGATTTGCGCCAGATCCAGCAGATCCGTCACCAATCGCTGCAATCGCTGCACCTCTTGATCGCAGATGCCCAGGTAATGCGAATATTTGTCTTCGGGGATGATCTTGTCATTCATGGCGACGATGAAGCCTCTCAGGGTCGTAAGCGGCGACCGGAGCTCGTGCGATACGTTCGTCAGAAACTCCTGCCTCGTGCCCTCCCATTCCTCCAGCTGCTCCACCATGAAATTGAAGCTCCTTGCTAGCTGACCGAGTTCATCGTGAGACGTCACCGGCACCCGGGTCGTAAAATCGCCATGCGCGAGCTCGAGCGCCGCACGATTCATCTGCTGCAGCGGACCGGCAAGCTTGCGGGATATAAAATACAGGATGAAGCCGACGGCGACAAGGGAGAAAAGCAGCGGGACCAAAATATTGACCCGTACCGCCGAAATCGCCTCGCTGATATCGCCTGCCGGGAAGTGCAAAATAAACACCATCGGCTGGCCGCCCATTTGATAGGGAGCGTGATACGTGAACAAGTTGATGCTTCTGCCGTCCGGCGCCGTTAACGTAACCATGCCGTAGCCGGTGCGTCCGTGCAGGCCGTCGATGAACTGGGCGTCCATCTGCTTCGGAATCGTTCGGCCCTCGCTATCGGAGGAACCCGTCATAATGTTGCCTTTGTCATCGACAAGCCACACCTGCCCGTTAATGCTTCTGGCTAGAATGCGTACGGTATATTTGAGCTCCCGTGTGGAAATCGTGCCGTCCTGAACGGAATTCATCAGCCGGGTGACTTCAACGGCGCGCTTCTCCATCAGCTCGACTTTGTCCTTGTAAAACAAGTCTGTGAAGTAATAGTTCCAGAAAAGGAACAACCCTACGAAAAACAGCACGCAGGTCGCCAGAAACGACAGGAAAATTTTCAGATACAAGCTGTTGTACTTTCCCGCCACCCAAGCCTTAAACATGCTGGACCACCTCGAAGGAGTAGCCTATGCCCCATAGCGTCTGTATGTTCCACGTATCATGCTGTCCCAGTTTCTTGCGCAAGTTCTTCACGTGTGCGTCGACGGTTCTCGTACCGCCCGTGAAATCGAAATTCCAGACATAGCCCAGCAAGTCCTCACGTGTGAAAACGCGGCCCGGGTGGCTCGTCAGGAAATGCAGCAGCTCGATCTCCTTCGGCGTCAAATCGATCCGTTTGCCCCCGACAGTGACCCGGTATTGATCCAGATCGATGACGATATTGCCGATTTCCAAAATTTTGCGTACCGCGCTTTGCGAATTGGACGACTCAACCGGCAGCTGAACGGTGCGCCGAAGCACAGCCTTGATACGCGCGATGAGCTCATTCGGATCGAACGGCTTGACCAAGTAATCGTCAACACCCAGATTGAAGCCTCGCAGCTTGTCGATGGATTCCCCTTTGGCCGTCACGAAAATGATCGGCGTTTGATGGTACGGAGCATCCATCTTCCGGATCTGCTCACAGAGCTCATAGCCCGAAATATCCGGCAGCATGATGTCCAGCAGCACCAGACTCGGCCTCTCTTCGACGATCGTACGGAGCACCTCCTGGCCTCGCGGCAGCAAAAGCGCTTCATAGTTCGCATGCTCCAAATACAAACGGACGACTTCGGCTATATTCGGCTCATCGTCTACAACAAGTACTTTTCCTTCCGCGTTCACTTGGCGCCACCTTTTTCCTTCCGAATTTGATATTGTCTCGCTCGTTCCTCAATGACGCCCGAACGGTCTCTTCGCGTATGCTTTTCAGTCAATTCACTGTCTTCAAGCCGGCTGGGCGCCTGCCAATTCAAGCCTCTTCGCCGGCACTCGGCCGTGCACAGCGCAAGCAGCCCAGCATCCGCAATCGGCAGATTAATATCTGCATAGGAATAGCCATCCTGCTCGATCTGAGTCAGCGTGTCCCGAATTAACCGCACCAGTTCTTCGGCGTCCAGCCCGAGCGAAGCCACATGTTCGGCTTGCGCGTTGCGCAGCGAGCTCTGGAGCATTTTCACCGCACCCGGACGGTTCCCCCTGCGAATATGGTACATGCCGACGGCGATCTGGATGAGCGCCACATACGTTTTGCTCCGAACATCGCCGGGATGCTCCTTCCAGAATTCCTCCATAATCTCATGACATTCGAAATAATCCCGCTCTGCGTGAAACTGCAGAAGGTACTCCAAATAATCTTCTGGATATTGCCTCATGAATCGTTCCCCTCGCTTGTTGTCATCCCGAGAATGACTATGTATACCTCATGTTACTCGAAAGTCGTTCCATCGTCCAACATCCATAGGCCCAATTCTGCATTTCCACCATTTGGCGGCGCAACCAATCTATCATTCCATACGTCCAATTACATAGATTAATAGAAAGAGGCGTAAACATGAGAATTGGAAAGTGGCTACTGGTGACGGGCGGCCTGATCGCTTCGCTCACGGTTTTGCAGACTTTGCATGCAGCGGACACCGCAAGCGCAGCTTCTGACAAAACGACCAAATACCGCGTGTATCAATACAATCAAGTATTGATGGAATTCGCCGATTACAAGCAAGCTGAAGCTTATGCCAAAGGATTTACCAACAGTCATGTCGAGGAGATCGGCACACGCAAATGGCTGTGGAACAATTTCCCGCGGTATCAAGTGTATCAGAAGGACACTACGCTGCCTGAGTGGCAGTTCGCTACACTGGATGCTGCGATTGCGGAAGCGAAGAAATGGTCGTACGCCAGCGTACGCGATCTGCAAGCTACCGGGTGGGTATGGAACAACTATCCCCGGTACCAAGTGTACCAGAATGAAATCACGCTCGATTCGTGGAAGTTCCTCACCTTAGACGAGGCCATAGCCGAAGCGAAGAAATGGGGCGGCGCCCACATTATCGATCTGGACAGCCGCGCGTGGGTCTGGGACAACATCTCGGGCGAGGAGAAGAAGGCTCTCCAATCCGGCGATCCCGTCTACAAGGTGTATCAAGGAACTTTCTCCGCAGACAATTGGGCATTCGCATCGCTCCAAGATGCCGTGAACGAAGCGCTGAAATGGGGCAATTCCACCGTCATCAACACAAATACGAAAGCAACCGTATACAGCAATCTTAAGACTTATAAAGTATTTCAGAACGATACGTTCTTGCAGGACTTCACTTCACTCGATGAAGCCACCGCTTATGCCAAGCTATGGGGACATGCCTCCATCTTCATGGATGGACGCAAAATTTGGAACAATTACGCCTCTTATCAAGTGTACCAAAGCTCCTCGCTCATCGGTGAATTCAAGAATCTTCCCGAAGCGCTGAACTACAGCGTGCTCTACAGCAACAGCTCCATCCAAACGCTGGAGCGCCGGGTGGTTTGGGACAATTTCAAAAAGCTGCAGGTCTGGGGCTGGAACGGCCAATCCGGCGGAGAAACGATCAAAACCCAGGTGAACAACACGATCGGGCTGGATGTCGATTCGCCTACCTATTTCGAACTGGCGGATGCAGCCGGCAACCTGAAGGATATGTCCAACCCGGATACGGTAAAATGGCTGCAAAGTAACGGCTACACCGTGTATCCGCTCGTCAGCAACCAGTTCAACGCAACGCTTACGACCCAATTCCTGGCCGATTCCGCTGCGCAGAATAAGTTCATCCAAGCGCTGGTTGACCGTTCCGTTCAGTTAGGCGTCCCTGGCATCAATGTCGATTTCGAAAGCCTTGCAGGGTCAGACCGCAACGCTTTCACCGGGTTCATCGCCAAGCTAACGGCTTACGCTCACGAACGCGGCCTCGTGATTTCCATCGATCTGCCGCGCGGCAGCGTCAAATGGAACCATCTCTCGGCTTTCGACCACGAGAAGCTCGGCGGCATCGTCGATTATGTCGTGATCATGGCCTACGATCAATACTACCGCGGCAGCACATCGGCCGGATCCGTAGCCGGGCTTCCATGGGCAGACGGCGGTATCCAAGAATTTCTGTCTTACGGCATCCCCCGGGACAAAATCGTACTCGGCATCCCCTACTACGTGCGGGAATGGAAGCTGGATGCAGCCGGCACACTTCAAGGCAATAGAACGCTGCTGATGAAGGATATTCCGGGGCTGCTCGCTTCCAAATCGGCAACGCAAACGTGGGACCCGACCTTTGAGCAATACCGGGTGGAGTATCTAGAAGGCGGCTATACGTATGTATTCTGGCTCGAGGATGCCTCAACCGTCAAAAAGCGGCTGGAGCTGGCCAAAAAATACGATATCGCCGGCGTTGCGGCATGGCGGCTCGGGTATGACCAAGCGGAGCTGTGGCCGATGATTTTGCAAAACAAATGACAGCTAAGAGGGTTATTCAACAGGTTGGTGTATCTGCCTGCGGGATAACCCTTTTGTCGTTGTGGAATTAATTGCTAGATGCTGGGCAAGTTAACCTTTAGATCAATTTGGAGAGGAGCTTACTGAACGGTTATGGACAAATCGCAACGTTACGCCAATATTATCCCAATGGCTGAATTGAACACGAAGGAAAAAAGGCTTCAGCCTTTCCCTGTGTTTAACGAGCTGCGCCAAAAGACGCCGGTTCGTTATGATGAAAGCCGAAGCTGCTGGGATGTTTTCCGCTACGAGGACGTTCACCGGATTCTCAAAGATCCCGCCACCTTCTCTTCCCGGCGGGCCCTAGCCGTCAAGGACAGAGAAACCATACTTACGATGGATCCGCCCCGCCATTCCCAACTGAGAGGGTTGGTGAACAAAGCCTTTACCCCCAAGGTGGTCGCGGATTTGGCATCCCGCATCTCCTCGATTACCGCAGAGTTGTTGGATGAAATTGAACATAAGGCGACGACAACGACAGACATCGTCTCTGCGCTGGCCGTTCCGCTGCCCGTGATTATTATCGCCGAGCTGCTCGGCGTCCCTCCGGAGGATCGCAGCTTATTCAAGGAATGGTCGGACATTCTCGTCAAGGGACCGGACCAGAACACGGATGAGGCGTTCCTTCAAGTGATCGCCGAGAAGGAGCGGGCTACAGACGAACTGACCGCGTACTTCGCCCATATTGTCAAGCAGCGCCGCAGCGAGCCCCGAGAAGATCTGATTTCCCTTCTGCTGGCAGCCGAAATCGAGGGCGAGAAGCTCTCCGACCCGGAGATTCTCGGTTTCTCGATCCTGCTCCTCGCGGCCGGTAACGAAACGACGACGAATTTGATTACGAACGCCGTCCGCCGCTTGACGGAAGACCCCGCGCTCCAGTCCCTGCTTCGCGGCGATCCGGCGCTTATTCCCGGGTTTATCGAGGAAGTCCTGCGTTACTATCCGCCGATTCAGGCGATTGGCCGGGTAGCGACCCAAGATGTCGAGATCGGAGACAAGCGGATCCGGCAGGGAGAGCAAGTCGTCTCTTGGGTCGCCTCGGCGAACCGCGACGAGGCCAAATTCCCGGAACCGGATACGTTTATTGCCGACCGCAAACCCAATGCCCATCTCTCATTCGGCTTCGGCATTCATTTCTGCTTGGGTGCGCCGTTAGCCCGGTTGGAAGCACAACTCGTCATTGAGGCCCTTGTGAAGAGGTTCGGGGAGATCCGGTTTGTCCCAGGCTCGGAGATGATGTACATCCAGAGCCCGTTCGTATACGGGGTGAAACAGTTTACCGTCATGCTTTCGCCGCTCGCATAATGACAGAGGGACTGCTCACAGCAGTCCCCACTCGTTAAATATCGTTGCGGTACCGCAATCCGCGCAAAACTTGGCATCCGGCTTATTCACCTTGGAGCAGCCCTTGTGAAGCAGCGTCTTCTCCCGGGTGCACCGGTTTTTGAGCGGGGCTCCGCATTTGATGCAGTAGCGATCCTCTTTCTCCGTAACGAATTTGCAGCGGACGCACTGCTGCAGCTCATTCTTCTCCGCCATGCCTTCACCTTCTTGTCGTAGCTTGTCGTAGCTAACCCTACTCAAGTATATGAGGCATACAGGAGGATTGGTGAGTATCGGAGCTTCCGCTTTTTTTTCGAATTTACATCGTTGCCATGTATAAAAACATGCCAAATTACCCCACCCTATGAGGTAAAGGAGGTGAGGGTAACATGGCAAAGGATGTACTATGCGAAGTAAATTCCTGTAAATATTGGGCAAACGGCAACAAATGCAATGCGTCTTCGATTTATGTCGTGAGTCACCACGGCAGCAATCAAGCGCGCAATTCCGAAGAAACCGACTGCAAAACGTTCGAACCTAAAGTTTAGTCGTTGGAAGAGGCCCTCAGGGGCCTCTTTTTCCTCTACACCTATTGTAACCAATAATGATAATTATTATCAGTCTTCGCGTGAAAGATTTTCAAGCTCTTCGATATCTTGTGTCGGCGAATGGCAGGCGAAGTTCCGGCAGACGTACGCGGTTGCCCGGCCGCCGAGCGGCAGCTTGTCTCCGGCGAGCGGTATCAGCCTGCACACCTCCTCACCCGCGGCCCCCGGAGGGTGAAGAATCAGCAGCGCATTCGGCACATATTGCCGCTGTACGGCGCGCAGCATGCGCTGCGTATCCGGCTTCGCCGGGTCGCCGGCGATGACGATTTCGCTGGCTTCGCCATAAGCGAAATCAAGCGCGGCCAGCGTCAGCGCATGGCCCGGCGGATGGTTCCGCACCGCTCCGGCGAACGCCTGGAGCTGCCGGTCCGCAGCCTGCGACAGCTTCGCGTCGTAGCTCAGTCTCGCCAGCCGCAGCAAGTTCAGCGCGGCTGCTCCGTTGCCCGACGGCATCGCGCCGTCGTAGATCTCTTTGGGGCGGGCGGGCAGCTGCTCGGCATCGCTGCCGTAGAAGAACAGCCCGCCCCCCTCTTCGTCTCCGAAGAGACGAAGCATGTCGGCGTTCAGCTGGAGTGCTTCACGAAGATAGCGCAGCTCGAACGTCGTCTCGTACAGCTCGAGCAAGCCCCAGACGAGGAACGCGTAATCGTCCACGTAGCCAAGGAAGGCCGCTTCGCCGTCCCGGTAGCGGGCCAGCAAACGCCCGTCTTCGCGGCGCAGCTCGCGAAGCAGGAAATCCGCGGCTTTGGCGGCTGCCTCCGCATAGCCCGGCTCGTCCAAGGCACGTGCGGCCTTGGACAGCGCGGCGATCATCAGACCGTTCCATGCGGTCAGAATTTTGTCGTCCTTGCCCGGACGAACGCGCCGCTCGCGGTGTTCGAACAGCTTGGTGCGCGCCGCCTCCATGCGCGCCGTCAGCTCGTCCGGCGGAATCCGCTTCCGTCTGGCGAACGATTCTAGCGTCGTCTGAAGCAGATTCGGGATGCTGTGCCCCTCGAAGTTGCCTTCATCCGTAATATCGAACAGCTCGCAGAAGAGATCGCTCTCGTCGATGCCGAGCACATCCTCCACTTCATCCGGCGTCCATACGTAGAATTTCCCTTCCACGCCCTCCGAATCGGCGTCTTCCGCGGAATAGAAAGCTCCTGCCCCATCCGTCATCTCCCGCAGCACATATGTGATGATTTGATGCGCAACTTCTGCGTATTTCGCTTTGCCCGTTACTTGATGCGCTTCCGTATACGTCATCAGGAGCAGGGCGTTATCGTACAGCATTTTCTCGAAATGGGGTACGAGCCATCTCTCGTCCACGGAATACCGCGCGAAACCGAATCCGATGTGATCGTACATGCCGCCGCGATGCATGGCGTCCAGCGTCTTCTCGACCATTTCGAGCGCACGCTCGTTCCCCGTTCTCTGATAGTATCTGAGCAGGAACGATAATTGGTGCGCAGCCGGAAATTTGGGAGAAGTTCCGAAGCCTCCGTTGGCTGAATCGAAGGAATGCTCGTACTGACGGAATGCTTCATGCAGCGTCTCCTCATTCAATTCGCCGCCCGTGCGGCTGCTCAGCAGCCTATGCGTCGTCTCTTGCATCACTTGTTCGCCGATCTCGCGGATCCGCTCGGCGTCTTCCTTCCACTTGGCCGCGAATTGGGCGATGAGCTCGACCATGCCGGCCCGGTTGTACTTACGGCTGCGCGGAAAGTACGTCCCGGCGAAGAACGATTTCTTCTCCGGTGTCATGAACACCGTCAGCGGCCAGCCGCCTTGTCCCGTCATCGCTTGGCAAACCGCCATATAGATGTGATCGACATCGGGGCGCTCCTCGCGATCGACTTTGATGGAAATGAAATCCCGGTTCAGCATCTCGGCTATAATCGGATCTTCAAACGATTCATGTGCCATGACGTGACACCAATGACAGGTCGAGTAGCCAATCGATAAGAAAACAGGCTTGTTTTCTTGCTTTGCTTTTGCGAAGGCCTCTTGGGACCAAGGATACCAATCAACGGGGTTGTGTGCGTGCTGCAGCAAATACGGCGATTTCTCAGCGGCTAATCGGTTGGGGTTGCTTTGCGTTGTCATTGAGCACCACCTCTACCAATCTCCATTTGGGATCATATGTAATCTATTCGTTGAAATCGGCGTTTCATGGTCCGGTTTCATTTCAATTCTACTGTTAGATTGGTCGTTTGACAATTCCACATAAGTTCCGAGATACTCTCAGTAAAGCATCCACTTAGGCAATCTTATCATAATCGCTGTTCATAATGCTTTTCACCAGCGACGGCCATTTGGAGTTGGCTTGGCAGTATTTTCCGGCTACTTTCTCAACGCTTGTCAATCCTTTGTCAAAATAAAACGCGGAGATGATTTCACCGAATTTCTTTACACTGTCCCCTTTTGTTTTGAAGCTGATCGCTTTATTATAGGCATCGCTGTCCACAGCGTTAAGTCCGAATAAATTGTTTTTGGTTCTGGCCAGCTGGCTTTTGCCATGTCCGCTTTCCAGCTTCATCACCGCTATCGTGAAGTAGGAATTAATTCCGTACATTTCCTCGATTTCCAGTATCGGCTTCTCTAAACCTTGGCCTTCCAAGGCGGTATTTTCAATGATTTTCGCAATATGCTCTTCCGTCAGCCCGGATGCCGACTTGACCTTGGAGGTCGGTTTGCTAGGCTCGGCCGGTTGGCTATTCTTCTCAGGAGGCGCAGCTTGTACGACAAGGGTGCGTTCAGCGCTTTGGACCGTTTGCAGCTGGGGGGATGGCTTGACGTCTTCTGCGCCGATCAACGCTGCATAACCGCCGTGGACATAGCCCCCGCTCTTCAGTTCGAGCCAGCCTTGGTCTGTCGGGCCAACGACTTCCAGCGTACTGCCCTTCGTTACAACGCCCAATATTTGCGATGTGTTGTTCGCTTCCGCGCGTACGTTGAGATAGTAGGCTGTTACTTCATATTTCGCCTGCTGAACTTCCGGGGCGGCCGGTTCAACGATGGGGCTCTCCACATTCGGACTTGTAGGAGATGATATGTTCACAGCGTCCGCGGCAATCGCGGAAGGCGTGTTCGCTTGATCCTGGGGATCTATCGGGGCGCTAGTCATTATCAACGGATGGTCAGACTCGGCAGCTGCTTTGGAATTCGAAGTTGTCTCAGGATTGTAAGTGTTCTTCCGGGTTACATAATCGAAACCCATCGTGGCGAGAAGCGTTACACATAGCAGGAACGTCAAAATGTAATGTCTTAATGGACTACGCATGTTTACACCTCTTTAACACATGAATTTGGGACATCTTGTAATTAGTAAGCAGAGAAGACGCTAATTATTCCACTCGGAAAGAATTAGATCATATTTTAAATGATTGTACACAAATCCTTGCTATAAACTTGTCACTTTGTCGGTGGCCAAATTGAACTAAATTTGTCGCAATACTATGTATACAGTCAGAGTTGCTAGGTTAACGTCTAATTCATGTTGAAAAAAATGAAAAAAAGCATCCGCAAGGATGCTTTCTAATATTTGTATTGGTAAATATATGGGATTTTACGTCTACTTTTTGACCGGCAGCTTGTTGTAACCGCAGTCTCCATAGGGCTGCAATTTCTCCAGCCACGGCTTCTCCATGAGCTTGAGCTCCCAGCGCATATCCGTCACTTGGTCCGTTTCCTTCTGTTCCAGCACTTCATAGGTGAAAGAGTCGCCGCCCAATTCGGTCCAGTCTTTCTGCAATTGAAGATTGGCGAATCTCCCCATGTCTAATTGCATCTGTATAGTCATCCATTTATTTTTCAAATTCGAATGGCTATCGATAAATATTTTGCCGTTAACTTGATTCTTAATTTGAATGACGCCCATATAAGTCTTAATTTCTTTGAATTGCTCCTGCAATTCCTTTCGTCTGCTTTTGTCCACGTTGTCGTTCTCCTTTCCTTTCTATACATCCGCACTGCCTTACAAATATCTGGCGATCATGCGAACCAATTTCGCAGGCAGCTCTTGCAAATTCGTAATATCCATGAATCTCTCGTGCCCATAGATGTGACTAATGACCTCTTTGTCCTGGCCGATCGCGGCGGCGGCAAAAGTAATTCCCTTCCGCGCGTATTCCGCGATGGTCATCTGCATGTCTTGCATGGCCACTATGCCGGAGTAATCCTCCATCGCTTTGGGCTGCCCGTCACTGATGCTGATCAACAGCTTCGTCGTCTGCTGCGCCCTCACCAGCCGATCGGCCATAATGCGAAGCGCCATCCCGTCACGGTTGTTGCTTCTGGCGCGAATGCCCATCAGCCTGAAACGATCACGCGGATCGGTCTGTTCATAATCGGCGTAAGCATAAATCGACATCATCTCCAGCTTGGATACGTCCGCCGTATCTCCGTGAATGAGTATAGGAATATCGCACATTCGACAAAACTCATAAACGGCCAGCACTGCACGCTTGGCCGCGTCCAGACGCCCGAAGGCAGCCATGGAGGCGGACTCATCAACTCTTAAGCCAACGACAAGCGACGGAGACTCCGTCGGCGGCCGTTTCTTGGCGAAGTATCTGAAATCATGATACGCGACGCTGTCCGCTTGAAACTTGCTGCCATACAGTTGGTTTCTGGCAAATTCAGGTGCATGTTCATGCTCCAGCAGCGGTAAAGTTTTTCGAGCAATTTCTCGGACGACAGGCATTAGCTCTCTGCTAACACGCTTATATTCCTGCTCATCGGACCCGCTGTAGGAGGGGCGATGCACAATGAGTTTGACCCCCTTATGAATCGAGTCGGATACGATCTCACGGGCGTCACGATTCAATTTCTGGCGGAAATTGCGCTCTTGCTGCTGCTCAATCTCCGTCATAGCTTCGGGATTGGCTTGATGATATTTGGAGGCTCCGTGTTCCCCTTTGTCTGAGCTTTCCATTCTCGTCGAGTCGTCGGCAGCCTGAGAAGCATTGGCTTCGCTATCCGCCGTTCTCTTCAGGGCTATGCCCTCAGCCTCCGCTTGCGTGTCCGGCTCCAATTCGAAGCTGTCCAGCTCACCCCACGACTTCATTTCTGCGGTATCCAAAATCCGTTTTTTTTTTGAAGATCGGACTCCACTTCGTCCAATCCGGCAAGCAAGCCATGCCGCTGCAAGGCTTCTTCCAGTATCTTGATTTCTTCTTCGTCGGTTGTAATTTTATAAATGACTTTATGATACAGAGATTGCTTGACTGAAGCGCCGCCGGCCACGGCATCCCCCCAATAAAAGTAGGAGCGCATGCCGGCCACGCCCTTGATTGCATGAGCCCGGGCCGTTTGGTCCAAAATAATGATCGTATCGGCGAGAACATCCAACACTTTATCGTCTTGGAAGCCTGTCTTCGCCTTAGCCCTTTCAACCATCGTTGCTTTCGCGGGCAGGTCCATCTTCTCCGTATGCTGAACTCTGTCGCGCAGCGCTTCATTCAGCGGTCTCGTTCCTGCATAACTGCGGTTGGTTGTTATAACGGCAACGAAATCCGGATGTCTGCGAATGATCCCGGTCGGCAGATTGATGCTCCCATCCAGCTCTAATGCCGAGTTCAGAGCCATTAATACCGCGGCGTCCCGAATAACGGTCGGTTCTTGAATTTCCAGCAGGTAGCCATTTTGATAAGCGCGGACAATCTCGGAAGGATAAAAGCGGTATTCGACCGCATCCTTCTCATGCTTGGACGCTGCGCTTTGCTCACCATGCTCCTGCGAGTCGGATGTCTCCGGCGGAATGACCGGCAAAATGGAGCCGATAATATCCGATTTATCCATATCGGCGAAACAGGTCACTTTCGTATACGGCAGCCCGAGCTCCGCCGACAATGCTTTGGCCAGCTGCGTTTTGCCGGTCCCGGCATCGCCCTCAAGCAAAATATTGGCGATTTTCATTTCGCCGCGCTGCCAATTCCGCTTGATTTCCCGGCATATTCGGCGTTCTTCTTCACTGACTTTATGGGAGGAGGGTTTGCTCCAAATCAGCTCTCGTTCGCTAGGGGTAAATAGCCTGCCGGGAGACAGCGTATAATCTTCAAGTTTTTCCATAACAATGTTCCTTTCTAGCTCTCATTTCAATAACCCATCTCTTTCAGCAGGCTGGATAAGACGCGAAGCCTTTCGCCGATCATTTCGCCGTCGTCGCCAAGAGCTTGAGCGAATAACTGAATATCTTGGTCGATCATGGGATTGTCGGCACAGACGGATACCGTCATCGCATCCCCTTGCAGACCGATACGGTCAATCATCGTATTCTCGGGATCGTACATTTTGGGGAAGCGATAGGCGTCCTGGAAGTACAGGTTGCTTCTGCATATCAGAATAGCCAGGTCCAGCACACGATGCATGGGCAGCTCCTCGGATTGCCTCGACCACTTCTCCCCGGTGTATCTCCATACTTTGGCTGAAATATCAACCTTGCCCCGGTCGTTCCATTGGGCGAGTCCTAACGATAAGCCTTGAGCATCCGTGTTGTTGGCATATCTGCCGTCAACCTGCTCGTAATTTTCAGAAACGATAACGGGTTTATGTTTCAAAGATGTTGGAATTTTCATTGGTGGGCACACTCCACTTCAGTTTTTTCATTTACTAATTTACTAAATTACTAATTTACTAAATCTGAAACTTATCATACGCTGCCTTCGACCGTTTGTCAATCCGGGTATTTGTCTTGAAATGCCAAAAAGCCCCAGGAATGATTTCCTGGAGGCCCTAGCTGTGTTACACCGTCCGATGCGACCGTACATATTCAAGTAAACACCATATTTTTCCCGTAAAAAATCTCATCCATCTCCCACTTCACGCTCTTCTCGATCTCCAGCTGCTCCTCTTTGCTCAGCGAATCTTTCGTATAGCCGAACAAATAATTGTTGAGATCAAACTCACGCAGCTTGCATTTGGTGTGGAAAATGTTTTCCTGATAGACGTTCACATCGATCATCTGATACAAGTCTTGGATATCGCTGGGGATATAGTTCTGGATCGAACTGATTTCGTGATCGATGAACAGCTTATGACCATTAATGTCGCGGGTGAAGCCCCTAACCCTATAATCCATCGTCAGAATGTCGTTATCGAAGGAGTGGATGAGGTAATTGAGCGCCTTCAGCGGAGATATTTCCCCGCAGGTGGAGACGTCGATGTCAGCCCTGAAGGTGCTGATGCCTTCATCCGGATGATATTCGGGATACGTATGCACCGTAATGTGGCTGGTGTTCAGATGCATGACGACGGCCTCCGGGAGAGGTCCGGGCGATTCCTCGAACGATTCGTTAGGCGCCTTCTCGATCGGCCCTTCCGAGACCAGCATCGTCACACTCGATCCCTGAGGCTCATAGTCCTGCTTGGCGATATTAAGAACATGCGCACCGATGATATCGGCTACGGATTTCAAGATAGCCGTCAACCGCTCAGCATTGTACTGCTGGTCGATGTAGGCAATATACGCTTCGCGCTCTTCCTTCGTCTTCGTAAAGCAAATGTCGTACATATTAAAACTTAACGATTTGGTCAAGTTATTAAACCCGTGGAGGGTAATCCGCTGCTCCGTCGTTAATTTCATATAAGCTCCCCCTTGCGTCTCATGATTTCTTGATGAACGGCTAGACTTATCATGTGATGCCGGAGGCGCTTCTATTCCATTATTCGGCAGATCGCAATAAAAAAAGAGCAGCTGCTGCTCCTACTCTTCCTCTTCCGTCCGCTTCTCCTTCCGGAATTCCCTGGGCGACACGCCTGTGAATTTCTTGAACATCCGGTTGAACGAATTAATATTCTGATAGCCTGCACGGGAAGCGACATCCTGAATGCGCAAATCCGTTTCCAGCAGCAGCTGCTGGGCTATGCCGACTCGAACTCCATTCACGTAATCAATGAAGTTTTCCCCTGTTTTCTCTTTGAAATACGTGGATAAGTATCCGCCGGTGATATGCAGATGTTCGGCCAAAATGTCCAAACTTATATCTTGAGTATAGTTGTTGGATACGTAGTCAAAAACAAAGTCGATGACAGGGTCGCCGTTCTTCTGATTCCTTCTAATTTCCTCGCAAGCGGCAACAAGCAGCTGGCTGAAAAATTTGCGGTAATGCTTCCCCGAGTAAAAGCTTTGCCCTGTATTGAGCCCGGAGATAATTGGCTGCAGCGCCCGTTCGTCTAAGCGCAGCGTATGGAACGACTTCCGCACCTTCTGAACGATATCGACCAGAAATTCTTGATACTGCAGCAAGGTTTCGCACTTGCGTTCCATAATGGCCAGCTGACGGTCAAGCAGATGCAGCAGCTCCTGCGTGTTGCCTGCAGCCAGATTGGAGTCGAACTGCTGTTCCTGTGCTGCCGTAAGCCGATGCATCGCCGGGCGGCCGTTCGGCTCACGAACGATTTGGGTATCCTCGTTAAGCTTGCGCTCCTTCAACAGCTTAACCGTCTGTTCATAAGCTACCGTGAAATCGAAAGACTGCGGATAGGCCGGTGATAGGGCAATCGTCAGGAAATAGAAATCGGCGTCATGAGCGACGACCTTCAGCAGCTCCGACAGATAAGCTTCGAATCGCTCATCGTCGATTTCGTTAATGACCGACAGCATCTGGAGGCTCTCCACCTGAATCGTTAACGATGCGGGGAATACTTGCAGCAAGCTATGATTGATATATGTATAAATGCTGTACGTTAAAGGTCCGGGCTCTTCTCTCATTTCCTCCCAGAACCTGTCCTTGTAGGTCACTTCATAGACGACGAATCGATATTCCTGTGTGGAAACGATGTCGACGCTTCCCCGCGATCCGCTGTAGATCTTCTTCAGCTTATTCAAGTAATCATAGGACATGAGCTGAATATTTTTCTGCGCGAGATCCGATTGGATCCGGGCGTTCGCTTGGAGCATATCGTCCAGCTTCTGACCGATCAGCTCGAATTCGCGGATATTGCTTTTGAACCGCAGATCCTCTCCGCCCGGCATCTGAAGCGAAGTGACAAGCCGCTTCACAGGGCGGTTAAAGCGTACGCTGAATAATACAGAAACGACGATGCTTACGATCAAGGCTAACACCAGCAGAACGATCAACGTCAAATTAAGCTTGGATACCTGCTCCGATATACTAGCCCCTGGAATGATATTTAAATAGGTGAAACCGCTATTCGCTCCGGTCTGATAGAAGTAATAGGTATTGTCGTGCAGGAAATACGTTTTGCCGGCAGGCAGATTCGGGAGATTCGTGCGGGCTGCCGCTCCGCCTGTAGCGAACAACAACTCGCCTTGTTTGTCCAGAATAACGAAATTGGAGTTGACCGACCGGTGGAACGCGTCGAACAGCTTGTCGGCATCCAGCATGGCCACGAGGTAGAAGTCATCGTTCTGCCAGTGCTTGACAATATACGGGATGAAGCGGCCCATGAACGTCGCATCCCCGGATTGATGGAAAGCATGCTCGTAGAACATCGACATGGGGAACAGCTTGGACGCGTACGTTTCATTGAACTGCTTCTGCCAAAAGGCATCCGGGTAATCCCGGCTGGCATAAAACTTCTCGAACATCGCCACCCTGTCGTTCGTTCCGTTCCTGCTGAGCGTCAATGAACCCTCTTTGAAAACGATGATCGCGTTGTCCACGTAGATGAGGGGATTCCCCACAACCTTAACGATTTCTTGTTTCACCCGATCCAGCAGCTCGAATCGAGCGTTCCCGCTAGCTTTCTGAAGCCGGTTCACATCATCATGGAAATATAGTGCGTACATCTGCTTTTGCACCAATTGAAAATGTTCCTCATACCGCTCGGAGGTAAAGCGAATATTTTGCGCGTTATAACGGATGATTTCATTGCGAATATTGTTTTGAAAAAACGTAAAGGACAAGTAGTTAAACGACATAAGAAGCACAATGACCGTAAGAAACCCTACCAGCAAACGAATGAGCAAGGAAGAAGTTCTGGATTGAAATCGCGTTATTAATCGTATCCTACCCACCTCCGGTTTAGATGCGCTGAACGATCGTTTCCTCCATCCGTCGCGGATAGCAGAAGTCTTACTTAAATAATACGGACAAACCTGCCACTTTGCAATTTCATTCTTTCACGAAAACTTAACATATTTACGGAATTCTTAGAAAGTGGGGACAATTCGGAAATGTCACGGATTACATCCCGCGTTAACGGTGTTATGCTTTTTCCAAGCAGCGGCAACAGCAGCCAAGATGCTCTGTTCGGCAAGGCCAGTGACAGCTCCAACATACCGCGAATAGGAAAGTGAGGGGTATATGCCAATGAATAAGTTAGACGCAGCCGGAGCCAAGTCGGATCTTCCCTTACCGGCCGTGTCCAGTCGAAGGCTCCTATGGAGGAAGATCGCAAGAAGCAAATATTTATTGCTCATGTTCTTGCCTTGTTTGCTGTACTATGTGCTATTTAAGTATTTACCCATGTTCGGTATCGTCATCTCCTTCAAAGACTATAACTTGTACAAGGGGATATGGAGCAGCAATTGGGTTGGCCTGAAGTATTACAACATGTTTTTTAACAGTCCCGATTTCTGGGTGCTGCTGCGAAACACATTTTTACTCGGGGTGAACAAGCTCATTTTCGGATTCCCCGCTCCCATCGTATTGGCTCTCCTGCTGAATGAGTTAAAACATATGCTATTCAAACGTTTCGTGCAAACGGTCAGTTATTTACCGCATTTCATCTCCAACGTCGTTGTGGCCGGTATGGTCGTCATGTTCCTCTCACCTTCGCAAGGCTTCGTTAATCAATTGATTCAATCTTTCGGCTTGGAACCGATCCACTTCATGGTGAAGCCGGAGCTCTTCCGATTCATCTATGTAAGCTCGGAAATATGGCAGCATATCGGCTGGGAAGCGATCATTTACTTGGCTGCGCTCTCTTCGATCGATCCTTCCCTCTATGAAGCCGCCGATATGGACGGCGCGAGCCGCTTCCGCAAGCTGTGGAATGTCACGCTGCCAGGAATCTCCACGACCATCATTATCCTATTCATCCTGAATGTCGGACGCGTGCTGGAGATCGGTTTCGAGAAAGTGTTCCTTCTCTATAACCCGGCGACTTATTCCACGGCCGACATCTTAAGCACTTACGTCTACCGTACGGGACTTGTCAGCGGCAACTTCAGCTACGCAGCTGCGATCGACATGTTCACCGGCGTCGTCTGCTTCCTCTTCATCTACACCACGAATGCGCTGAGCAAACGCTTCTCCGAAACAAGTCTCTGGTAGACCTTGCAGGCTAAGGAGGATATTCCATAATGAAGCTTTCGAAAATATCGTTGTTCTCCGTCATCAACGTCATCATCCTTCTAGGCGTCGTTGTGATGACCCTGTATCCGTTCATCTACATGGCCGCCGTTTCCCTCAGCAGCAACATTCATGTGCTCAAGGGCGATATTAGCTGGTATCCGAAAGGATTTACCCTCGACATGTATAAAGTAGTATTGAAAGATCCG
The DNA here is from genome assembly GCF_031456485.1 of Bacillus sp. 3255. Lineage (NCBI taxonomy): Bacteria > Bacillati > Bacillota > Bacilli > Caryophanales > Bacillaceae > Bacillus > Bacillus sp. 3255. The sequence goes on along the minus strand of NZ_JAVDUS010000013.1, from coordinate 39,385 downwards.
CGCATCGGAACCGCCTACTGGAACACGATCGTTTACGTCGTAGTTGGTACGGCGATTTCTCTGGTCATCACTTCGCTCGGCGCTTATGCCCTGGCCAAACGGCACATGATATTCGGGCGCGGATTCACTCTGATGATCATTTTCACCCTATTTTTCAGCGGCGGGATGATTCCGACCTTTCTAGTGGTCAAAGAGCTTGGCGTGATGGACACGATATGGGGCATGGTGCTGCCTGGCGCAGTGGGCACCTGGAACTTGCTTATCATGCGTACATTCTTCTCCGCGATTCCGGCGGAGCTGGAGGAATCCGGTCAAATGGACGGATTGAGCGATATCGGCGTTTTCTTCCGGATCGTTCTTCCATTATCGCAAGCGGTATTCGCAACCATCGGCTTGTTCTACGCCGTAGGCTTATGGAATAACTTCTTGCTGCCTCTGCTTTATTTGCGGGATCAGGAGCTCTTCCCTCTGCAGGTCATCCTGCGCAACATCGTGCTTGCCGGCCAGATGAACCAAGCGGATACCACGGCGATCGGCGATGCGAACGTCGTCCTGGAAGAGCCTCTGAAATTCGCGACCATTATGGTTTCCACGGTTCCCATCCTCTTGGCCTACCCGTTCCTGCAGAAGTATTTCGTGAAAGGCGTGATGATTGGGGCGGTCAAGTCGTAGCTATACATAGCAACTGAGCATCCAAGTCTAGGGGAAATGAATAATAACAAAGAGGAGAGATTCAAGCATGATGAAGAAATGGAGTATGTCACTTGGAACGCTCGCAATTTGCACTTCATTATTAGTCGCTTGCTCAGGAACGACCCCCCCGGCGGCGTCGCCAGACGCTGCAGGCTCAGCGAATCCCGCCCCTGCGGAGAAGACGAAACATACGTTTACCATGCTTTTGGAGAGTCATCCGAATTGGCCTTATAACAAGGACTGGGTGGTCTGGAAGTGGATTGAAGAGAAGACAGGCGCCACTTTCAATGTCCAGCTGCCTTCGGGCGAGCTCAAGGACACGATTAATCTGAATGTCGCTTCAGGCAATATGCCGGACATTACCTTCTTCAACCCTCGCGCGGACGCCGATAAATTCGGCCAGCAAGGCGTTCTCGTTAACATTCTCGACTATAAAGACGTCATGCCGAATTTAACCGCTTGGTTAAAGAAATTCCCGGAAATTGCGAAAGCTTCTTTGGCCGCAGACGGTAAAATGTATATGCTTCCGAACGAAGGATTCGGCGAAACGAACCGGATTATCTGGATGTACAGGGAAGATATTTTCAAGAAGCACGGACTGAATCCCCCAACGAACTATGAAGAGCTCATTACGGTCGGCAAAAAACTGAAGGAGCTGTACCCGAACAGCTACCCTTTCTCGTTCCGAAGCGGAGCGAATCTCGGCATCCTGAACTTTACTTCCGCACAGTTCGGTACGACGAACGGCTTATTCCAGGATGAGAAAACAGGCAAGGTGCGTTACGGCCCTATCGAGAACGAGTACAAATCGATGATCGAATTCTTCCAGCGCATGCAGAAAGAAGGCTTGATTCCGCCGGATTGGCTCACATTCAACGTGCAGCAATGGCAGAATGCCGTATCGAACGATCAAACGTTCATGATCCTCGATTACATCGGACGGTTGGACTTATTTAATATCCCGATGAAGAAGACGAATCCGAGCTTTAACCTCGCCTTCATGACACCTCCGGAAGGAGTGCCCGGCTTTAAGGTGAACCCGTATACGCACATTCTCGAAACAGGGATGACCTTCTCCTCCAAATCGAAGAATGTGAAGGAAGCCCTGAAAGCCTTCGACTGGTTCTACAGCGAAGAGGGCAAGCAAATTCTGAGCTGGGGCAAGGGCGACGAAGTGTACACCACGGAGAACGGGCAAAAGAAATTGCGTCCTGAATATTTGGATGTGACCGATGTCCGCAAAAAAACAGGGCTGGCAACGAACGGCGCCTATACTTGGTTCGATTATGACGCCCATCTCATTCCCGCCACACCGGAGCAGCGGAATGCCTACGAATTGGCTCGCAAGCACGATAGCGTTTATCGCGTGAGACCTCAGTACATTGAAAGCGAACTGTCGAATGTCTCCCTGCTCCAAGCGGCTGTGGACAAACACCGCAATGAACAAATTACGAAATTCATTCTCGGCCAACGCAGCATGAGCGAATGGGATCAATATGTGGCCGAGGCCAAGAAGCTGGGCGTCGATGAATTGATGAAAATTACACAAACCGCTTACGACAGACTTAAGTAATGCCCGGATGAACGCCTTGCGGGGAGCGACTGCTTCCTGCATGGCGTTCTGTACCTTTCCGGCTCAAACCATCGGTATTGACTTCCATACGACGAATGATTGATAAGGAGATCCGTGATGACCATTCAATTAACTTCAATTCAGGAATTCACCTCTGACGGAGCTTGGTGTTTCTTCGCCGACCCGCGCGCCCTCTACTACGAGGGACGGCACCGACGCACGTACGCCGGCTGGTTAAGCAGCGCCGGCGATGTGTGGATCGGTTGTTTCGACCATACGCTGGGCACTAACCGATCGTTCTTGATTCGTCCGGCGCTGCAGCAGGACGATCATGCCAATCCTTCGCTGTATATCGATGACGCTGGGCACATCACGATTTTCTATTCCGCGCACAACGGGGATTCGATGTACTACCGCAGGACACAACTACCGGAAGACTTATCCTCCTTCGGAGCGGAGCAGACGCTGCCGGCGAATACGAGCGGGCATTACGGCTACACGTATCCAACCCCGGTCTATCTGGCGGCTGAAAGGCAGCTCTATCTGTTCTGGCGGGGAGGCAACTTCAAGCCGAATTTCAGCGTGACCTCCGACTTGGAGCTGAACGCGTGGTCTCCGGTGCGCACCTTGATCATGGACAAGGGGCAGCGGCCTTATATTCGTTACGCATCCAACGGCAGGGATACGATTCACTTCGCTTGCACCGACGGACATCCGAACGTTGAGCCTTCTAATAGTATCTATTACGCCCGTTATGCGAAAGGCGCCGTCTACCGTGCGGATGCTACGTTGGTCAAGCAAATGGCGGATTTACCGCTCGAAATAGCCGAACTCGAAATCGTTTTTGACGGTAAGGCGGCAGGCCGTAACGCCTGGATATGGGATATCGCGCACGATGAGCAAGGAAATCCCGTCATCGTCTATGCCGTATTCAACTCCCTCGAAGATCACCGTTATTATTACAGCCGTTGGGCTGGCGGGAGATGGGTGACGAATGAGCTGACGGCCGCCGGACGCTGGTTTCCCCGAACGCCGCAGGGTGCCGTCGAGACGGAGCCTTATTATTCCGGCGGCATCATTCTCGATCACGGCGACCCGTCCGTTGTCTTCCTCTCCCGCGAAGTGAACGGAGTTTTCGAAATCGAGCGGTGGCAAACGGAGGATCTTGGCGCCACCTGGTCTTCAGCTCCCGTCACAGCCAGCTCCCCGTGTCACCAAGTGCGGCCGTTCCTCACCCGTGGCGGTCGTGACGGACACACGCTGCTCTTCTGGATGAGCGGAGAGTATGTGCACTACACGAAGTACAGAACCTCATTGCGGTGCAGCATGCCGGAGTAGCTAACAACGTGCCAAGAGGGTGTCGCCCAGCCGTAATCACGGCTCAAGCGACACCCTCTTGGTTGTTATTGCACCGAACCGTAAGCATCCAGGTCTGTGAACAACGTACAGTCCGGATGTGTCCGCAGGATGGAAGCCGGACAAGCTACCGCCAGAGGTCCGTGCAGCGTCTGGCTAACCGCATCGCGCTTGTTCGGCCCCGGGACGATGCAGAACAAGTGCGCTCCGGACATCATCGTCGGAATCGTCAAGGTGAGCGCATGCGTAGGCACAGCGTCAAAGTCCGGGAAGCAGCCGTCATTGACCTGCTGCTGCCGGCATGCCGCGTCCAGTTCGACCGGCTTCATCATCCGCTCATCCGCGAAATCGGCGACCGGCGGATCATTGAACGCGATATGACCGTTCTCTCCTATGCCGAGGCAAATGACATCGATCGGCGCTTCCGCGAGGAGCTCGCTGTAACGGCGGCATTCCTGCTCGATTTCCGTCGCGCTTCGGATCAGATGCACCTCACCCGGATGAACGAGATCGAACAAGCGATCGGTGAGGAAGCGGCTGAATTTCTGCGGCGCATCGTCCGGCAATCCGATATATTCGTCCATATGGAAGGCAGTAATGCGCGACCAATCGATGCCCTGCTGCTGGACGAGCTCCGCCAGGAATTCGTTCTGTGACGGGGCGGCAGCAAAGATGATCCGCACGTTCTCCTTCCGCGACTGCAGCTCCTTGATCTTCGCCGCTGCCGCCTCCGCCGCAGCGGCCCCCATCCCCCGGCGATTCTCGTACACTTTCACGTTGAGGTGGCCCGCTCTCTCCTCTTGGACCGTTCGATGGTTCAACAGCCTTCGAAGTCCTTCCAGCGACTTCTTCGTTCCGTCCATTTTACTTCCGCCTGGCGGTATGTAATGCGTCTCGATCACGTACAGCCCTTGATAGCCCTGAGCCTCCAGGTCGAGAATTTGCCGCAGATAAGGCACTCGACCCGAGCCGATCGGAACGCAGACGGGGTTGCCCATGCTGTCGATGAAAGCATCCTTCAGATGAACATGGGCCAACAAATCTTTGACCTCGTTGTACACCTTGGGATATGACCAATATACGCCTAATGCTTCATTGCCGGGGTCCCACAATGCTTTCAAACCGGGAGAGCCGATCTCGCGAACGAACCATGCCACTTCGGATGCATAGCCGCCATTGCAAGATCCTTCATTCTCCAGCAGCAGAGTCACACCATGCCGCTCCGCGACAGCTGCAGCCTTCTTCAGATGATCGGCGACTTCATTCGCATATTGTGCGGGATTGCTCTCCCGCCAGAATGAAAAGATGCGGATATAGCTGGTGCCGAGCTTCCTGGCAATGTCAATGACCCGCTCGAGCTTGGCGAAATGCGCTTCTACGCTCTCCTCCGCCTGCCCGAACCGGTCGCCGGAGGCGACGGATCGGGAGGGATCGAGGGCGCATTTGAACAACGGAGAAGCCAATGCGGATATGCGCAACCCGCGCTTGGCGGCTTCCGTCCGAACGCGCTCCACCTGCTCATCATTCAGGTTCGCCGCATTGACGCCGTCCACCGTGCGAATTTCCACGTACTTTAAACCCTCGGCTCTTATCCAGTCCAGCGCTTCTATGAAATCATCGCTGACCTCATCGCTAATGACGCCAAGTCGGTCCTCTATCATCTCTTGTTCGCTCCTTTACATTTGCGTTATAGCCGGCAGATGGCCATACGGCTACAGCAGGACGGTATTGCCGGTGGTCCGGCTCTCGTTGGCCGCTTCCAGGAAACGGATAATCTCGACCGTTTCCTGCGGATCGATCCCTGGAGTTCCCGTTTGGAACATGCGCATGGCGTCTTCCAAAAGTCCCGCGTAGACAGGCTTCTCAGACAGACTGCCGTCAACGAACCGGGTGATGTTCTCGCGATGAATGACCGCACCGAACGTTTTGTTCCCTCTGCGGTTCCCGCGAATCGTCCCGATTCGGCCATCCTGCCAAATGCCGACTACCAATTCGTAGTCTTCATTCGTGGAGGCCGTCACCTGGACGCAGCCTTGGCCCAGTATACGGTACAGCATCTCCGCCGCATGAATCCCATACCAGAACAGCCCGGGCTGCGTAGGTTGTATGTCCATGGGGCCGTAACTGTCAGCCCCGATAATCGGCGACGCTTCCTCTGCAAGCGCGTCAACGAGCCCTTGCTCATAGCGCAGCGAGGATGCGCTCATGAGCGGCACGCGGTATTCGGCGGCCAGCCGCACCATTTCTTGGGCATCCGCCGTCGTCACGGCGAACGGCTTGTCGATGAATACCGGCTTGCCGGAAGGGGCAATACGGCGGAACTGGTCCAAATGCACGCGTCCGTCCACCGACGTCAGCAGGATCGCATCCGACCGTTCCGCGACAGCCTCCGGCGAATCTACGAGCTCGACACCGTACTCATCGCGTAACGTGCTTGTGAACTTTGCCAGCCGCGACCAGCTCAATTCGAAATCAGGCGAACCGCCGGCATACGCAGCGGTTACCTTCCCCCCTGGAACATGATAGGCATGGGCAGGGTCATTCAGCAGCTTCGCAAAGGCGAGACAGTGCGAGGTATCTAAACCGATCATACCGATAGTTAACTCGTTCTGTGCAGTCATGCTCAACATCCTCTCTATTCGTTCGTTGTATTCGTTGGCGGTACAGCTGAAGCAGCGGTGTAAACCGGCTTGCCCGACTTATAAGTGCTGAGCAAGCGCAATGAACCGTCCTCCTTGGACTCGAACAGTACGAAATCCGCCGGAGCGCCGTGCTCAAGCCCCTGGGCTGCAGGCAGACCCACTATCGCAGATGGCCGCACCGACGCCATATCCCAAGCGTCAGCCAAGCTGCTCAAGCCATTCTTAACAAGATGCTGAATGCCCCAGAGCATCATTTGGGCGGAGCCGGCCAGCATGTTGGGATTATCCGCCAGATGCAGCTTGCCGCTCGGAGCAAGCACGACTTCGCCGCCAATATGCGTGGTGTACGTGCCCGGCTGAAGTCCGCTCAAATATACGGCATCGCTGACAAGAATCGCCTTATCGCCTTTCACCTTCATGAACACTTTCAACACCGATTCCGGCAAATGAAAGCCGTCGGCAATCATGCAGGCCCATAGCTGATCAGCGGCTAACTGCTCCCAAATATAGTTCGGATGCCGGGGCAGCATCAGATGAGCGGCGTTGCCCAGGTGCGTGGACATCTGCGCACCGGCGGCAATAGCGGCGCGGATCTGCTCAGGCGAGGCATTCGTATGCCCGATCGATACGATCACCCCGCTTGCGGCGCACTGCTGGATGAACAAGTCCGCCTCCGGCCATTCCGGCGACATGGTAACGATCGCAATCCGCCCTTCCGCAGCTTCCTGCCAGCGCTGAAACAGCTCCCAGTCCGGAGCTTTCACATACGCCTTGCCGTGCGCGCCTCGCGGTCCGTCCTCCGGAGAAATAAACGGCCCTTCGAGATGAATGCCGCGAATGCAGCTGCGGGTCAGCGGATCGATGCGGCAAGCTTCGGATATGGCGCCGAGTATTTGCTCGATCGGGCCATCCGCATTCGTGATCAAGGTCGGATAATACGAAGTGACTCCTTCGCGCCAGAGCGCATGCGTCAGCTCAATCACCGTTTCCATGGCAAGCGGTGATTGATTGAAGTCCATGCCAAGGTATCCGTTGATTTGCAAATCAACGAGCCCGGGGGCAATCCAAGGCAGCTTCTCTACTTGCCCTTGAGAATCATATGGTGAAGAGTCCGCCATTTGAATTTCTTGCAGGCAGCCTTCGGATGCGGTTACTTCGATTATAGCGCCTGTACGGTAATGTCTGCCAACAATCGGATCCATATGGATAGCCGTCCTCCTTCGGGCGATGCCAGATCAAGCCAGATCAAGCCTCCACCTGCTCGCCGTCTAGTTCAATGTAATCTCTTTCCCCGTGCGCGCCGACTCATAGATCGCGAGAATCAAGTCGACAGCCTTCCTGCCTTCTTCCCCCGATACCAAAGGATCCCTGTTCTCCCGAATCGCCTGGATCAAATCGTCGACCAGAATGAAATGACCGTCGTTCGCAATTTGCGCGGGATCGCTGCTTGCGCTCACTCTTGGTACGACTTGAGGCATCGCTTCCTCATGATCCGCAAACTTCCATTGCTTGAAGCCCGAATCGTCAAAGATGATCGTTCCTTTCTCGCCATGCAGCTCAAAACGGGTTTCTTGTCCGGGATAAACGGACGTCGTTCCCTGAATGACGCCGAAGGCTCCACTCTTATATTTCACGACAGCTACAGCCGTATCCTCCACTTCGATCTCGCGCACAAGCGCGGAAGAGTATGCAAACACGGAGTGCACATCGCCCATCAGCCATTGAATCAAATCAATGCCGTGCACGCCTTGATTCATCAAAGCGCCGCCGCCGTCGATCGCCCAGGTGCCGCGCCAGCCTGCGCTTTTGTAGTACTGCGGGCTGCGGTAGCTTTTCTGATAGGCGTCCCCCAGCACCAGCTTCCCAAGCTTGCCCGATTCGATCGCCTGCTTCGCGACGATGGACGCTTCAGTTACGCGGCGCTGGAATACGCAGCCAAGCTTGACATCCGCTTGGCGGCATGCGGAGATCATTCTCGTCATGCTGTCCGCCGTAATATCGAGCGGTTTCTCGACTAATACATGCTTGCCCGCTTCGGCTGCGGCAATGACTACCTCGGCATGATAGCCGCTTGGAACGGCAACCGTAATCGCGTCGATGTCGTCCCGCTTCAGCAGTTCCTGATAATCCCGATAAACGTAAGGAATGGAGAAATCTTCGGCAAGCTTGTTGGCTTTATCCGGCTCAACGTCCGCAACGGCCACCAGCTCGGCTTCCGAATTACCTGCAATCGCTTTGGCATGGGAAGGAGCGATAACGCCCGCGCCGATGACGGCAAATCTCACTTTTTTATCCATTTCATTCATCCTCCTGAATCGGTATGATAACGAACGGTGGGTTTACACCCGAACAACCTGCTCGGTTCCTGTCCTACTAGAAGCGTACACGCTCTCTATGACGGAGATGACGGACTTGGAGTAGGCGCCTGAACAATCCGGTATATGATTATTTGTTATTGCCTCCATGAGATCCAACAATTGCATGGCCAGCGGTTGACCCGCCGGCTCCAAAGGCACTTGCACATATCCCCCGTTGCGGCTGATGGCAAGCCCCTTACCTGTTTCCAGCTTGAGCATTCCCTTGGTGAAGATAATCTCCGTTTCATTGCGCGACACACCTGGATATCCGGATTGCGCGATTGTCGCCCGAACGCCTGAAGAGGTCTCCAGCCAGATGACGCCGCTGCCCTCCACATCGAAGCGGTCATCCAGATAGCTGACGGAAGCCCTCACCTTGGTCACCCGGCTCTGCGTCATCCATTGAATTTTATCAATGGAATGCGATCCCAGATTCGTTATGATGCCTCCGCCGGATTTCCGCTTCTCCAGAAACCAGGCCGGCCTGTCTTCTCTCAAATAGTGAACATGCCGCGTATCGAGAATCATCACAAGTTGTCCGAGTTCGCCGCTCTCGATGATCCGTTTGGCCTCCCTGTTCTCGGGAAAATAGTGCTGGGTATGGCCGACCATCAGCTTAACGCCATACCGGTCTGCAGCCGCTATAATTTCATCGCACTCCGCCGTATTCAGCGCCATCGGCTTCTCAAGCAGCAGATGTACGCCATGCTCCGCACAGTGGATCGCCGCCTCCTTATGCAGGAAATGCGGCAGCGCGATGACCGCAATGTCCGGCTTCTCCTGCTGCAGCATCACCTGGTAATCCGAGTAAGCGCGAATGCCGAATTGCTCGGCTGCAGCCTGGGCGAGAGATGGATTAAGCTCGGCAACCGCTACGGCTTCCAGTCCCTCAACCGCAGCGGCTGCCTCCAAATGTTTCATGCCGATTGCGCCTGCTCCAATAACGGCCAGCTTCATGCCCGCAATCCCTCCTTTGTGCGTTGATGCTGGTACAGATCAACTTAAGCCTAACTATAGACGCGCTTGCGGCGCATTCCAATCCGCAGTAATTCGGATAATGCACATAATTATGGATTATTCGCAAAACAGTGAAACATTCGCAAAACCGACTAAAGCCTTTAACAGCCGTTCCGGCTGCCAAAGGCTTCGTTCATTGCGTTTATTTTTTGACGACCGGGATCCAGATCTCGCTCTTGAACGTCGGCGATGACGTGTCTTTATGCTCGTTCCAGAGAATCTCGGGTCCGTTGACCTGCTCGTAACCGGATGACGGGAACCATTCGCTGTAGATGCGGCCCCACACGTTTTGCAGCGTCTCGGGGAAAGGACCGACGGCTTCGAATACGGCCCAGGTGCCTGCCGGAACTTCAATCACTGCCCATGGCTCCGGAACATCCGAGGTTGTCGCTGCGCCGATATAATGATCGAGCTCCCCCTTCTCTTGCATGCGTTCCTCGCTGAAATTCACCGATGCGCTGATTAATCCTTTCGGCGAAATGTTGGACAGCTGCTTGAGCTGAACGATGTTCTCCTCAGTCAAGCTCCCCCACATGGCGGCTATCTCAGGGTTCACCCCTTCGAAAACAATCGGTACCCTTCGCATGATGCCGGCAATTCGAAAAGCTTCTTTCTCTTCCAAACGGTAATTCATAGCGTCTCCTCCCTTAACGGTCAATTGAAATGTCATTCGAGGGTAGGCTTTAAGCGGTTGTCCATGCATCCTTGCTTCGGACGGGGTAATCCCGTGCAGACTTTGAAACGCGCGAGTAAACGCGTCCGGCGAGCTGTACCCGTACTTGATCGCAACATCGATGACCTTCGTCTGGCTTTGGCTCAGCTCAAAGGCAGCCAGCGTCAATCGTCTGCGGCGAATATATTCGGCCAGCGGTATCCCGGCAAGGAAAGTGAACATCCGTTTAAAATGGAACTCCGAGCATAACGCCAATCTGGCTGCTTCTTGAACGTCAACGTCTTCCGTCAACTGAAGTTCGATATAATTCAAAGCGCGATTCCAATGCTCCAGCATGATCCGGCTAACCTCCCTCTTAATTCAAAATAACAAAACCGGCGGGATCACGTCCGACTTTCTGTGCACGTTTCGGCAGGATGCCAAAAAGCCAGCGATCGCTGGCCTTCCCTTCCTTATTCCCCTTCCCGAAATTCCTTCAGCAGCCGGCTTGCTTCATTACGGTCGACGACTTGCAGCTTGTTCAAAATCATCGACACGTTGTTGGCGACGGTTTTGGCGCTAATATGCAGACGCGCTCCGATCTGTGCATTCGTATCGCCTTCGGCGATCCGTTCCAGTATCTCCATCTCCCGCTTGGAGAGCTCGGAAAGCGCCGGATGCTCCGCTGCCTGGAGGGCTTTGGGCGAGGAGAAGAAATGCATCATGCGCGATGCAATGTCCGAACTGAATACCGCTCCGCCATTTCCAACGATTCGAATGGACTGCAGCAGCTCCAATTCGTCGGCATCTTTAAGCACGTAGCCTTTGGCACCTACGCGCATAGCCGTGAAGACGGATTGATCATCGCGAAACATCGTCAAGATGAGCACCTGAATGTGCGGGAACTTCTCTTTGACCAGCCGCGTCGCCTCAATTCCGTTCAGCCCCGGCATTCGAATATCCATTAGAATGATATCCGGCTGACACTGCTCCGCAAGCCGCAGCACCTCATCCCCGGAAGCCGCTTCACCCACCACTTCCAAATCGTCCGTCGTTTTAATTAAATTCCGCACGCCGCTGCGAAAGATCGGGTGGTCGTCTGCAATCATTATTTTCATCGCTATTGTTCTGCTCCTCATCTTGGCTATTTTTCACTGACTGGCAGCGGCAGAATGGCTAATACCCTCGTTCCGCCGGACGCCGGACGCTCTATCGTACATTGGCCGCCTAATTCGGCCGCTCGCTCCTTGATCGATACGAGTCCGATGCCGCCTTTGCCGCCAACGGCGGCATGGGCCGGCGGAGCACCGGACGGCTTACCGTTATCGGCGATTTCCACCTGCAGCTGATTGGAATCGGACACTTCCAGCCTCACGGCACAAGTGGTCGCTTGGGCATGCTTCACAACATTCACCAAGGATTCCGTCACGATCCTGTACACCGCTACTTCCACGGCGGCTGGCAGAGGGGGCAGCGGCTGCGGAGCATACAGCTGAATGCGCAGCGGCTCTGTTCCTTCTTCACCCGCTAACATGGCTGCGGGCTTGGTCAAAAGCGTGATCCGTTCCTGTATAGCCCCGATCAACCCAAGTTCATCGAGCGTAGGCGGCCGCAAATCATGAACTAGCGTGCGAATATCGTCCACCGTCGAGCGGATGACTTTACGCAGATCCACCAGCATCTCGATGGCTACCTCCGGCTGCTTCTCTACATAGATCTGAGCCGTCGCGGCATTCAGCGCGAGCGCGGCCAGCTTCGGAGCCAGATCGTCGTGCAGATTTTTGCGGATTTGCCGCCTTTCTTCTTCCCGCGCGAGCACAAGCTTCTCCCTGGACTCTTGCAAATCTTGGGCCAGCAGCTTCATGCCCTGCGTCATTTGCCAATTCTCCACGATCGGTCCCGCTTGCCTCAGCAGCACATCCAGGAATTTGTTATCTTCCGACGTGAATAACTCGCCGGACGAACGGCTGGCGATTTGCAGCGTCCCCAACTCCTCGCCGCGATGAATGATCGGCATAACATGGAGCTCGTGCATCGGCTCGCCGGCCGACACGACGAGCGTGTCCTGACCGCCGACACCGGCATAAATCGCTGTGTAGGGCAGACGCATCGCATTCTTCACCGTGAAGACGACGGCGTTCAGCATGGCTTCCGGCGCCTGGGGCTGAATCAGCAGATTCCCGAGCTCAAGCAGGACGGCGTACGGATCGTCGTGACGGCCTTTCATCATGCGGTTGATCTGTTTCTGCAGCCATTCCTTCAAAGGGGCGAAGGCTACGGCTACAACGGCCGTTGCCAGTAAGGAGACTATATAATCCTTGCCCGTTTGGAAGAGCTGTCCCAAATAAAGAACCGTCAACGTATAGATGAGCACAACACATACCGACAGGGATCCGTATACGAGCGTTCGATTCACGAGCGGATCGATATTCCATAACCTTTGCCGTAACACAGCCAACATCAGGGTGATAGGAATGGCCGTCAATGACAAGTTCAGAAATGCATTTAAATACACATACGTCATGGCGGATCCATCATTCATATTCGGGTTAAAAAAAGCGCTCATGCCGATAAACCCGACAATTCCGACCGACGCCCCGTAGACGACCCATTTGGTTTGCTGTCTTTCAGCCGCTGACGCCACATGGCGAAACCGGTAAACCTGCGAATAAATCAAAATCAGCGTGGAGGATCCATACCACAGAAACTGAATGACCGCGGGGATATGAAACGTCTCCCACATGTTCCCTTGATATAAGAGCGAGATGCTGTTCACAATCATAATCATGACAAAAACATACCGCGTCCATTTGGGCACGAACCTGCCGTCCGGAAAAAGCAATAAAAACAAGGACAAAGATGCCCAGCTTATCATGGATACGAAGAGAAACCAATAATAAGTAAACATATTATCATTCGATGCTACCATAACCAGCGCCGGAAACGTGGTGCCGAAAGATACCATAGCAACAACGGCCAGCAGGCCCATCGGTTCCCGGAAGCCCTTCCACAATATAATCGCCGATGTCACGTAGAAGGCTAGTGTGAACAAGCTGTCGATCATCACAAAAATGAGCGCAAACTGCTCCAGGGTTAGTCCCTCCGCGGGCACCGGCATGGCCGGGACCAATCTTCCACAGCCTTGCAAAATACATGAATCTACTAATGAATTGTAATAGTCTGGGATCGCTGCTATGAACAGCACGGCTGTCAACGCGCTGAAGCTTAGCACCAGCCATTGAGCCGTCCGGATCTTCCAAGTTGTGGTTAGCCGGGGCGATACCCCATCCTGACTCCCTGCTTTCGTATACTCTGTAAACATGGTGGCACCGCCATTCTAAACTTTCTTTTTACTATTATAGCTTGCCTGGCGGACCTCTGAATACAGTCTGATGCGAAATTCCCGGCGCTTTCCCGACCGTTCCCGATATGGTTCTGGCACAGCTTCCCGAAAATCAGGAATGGGCTGCTCTAGGAACCGTGATGACCTCCCCTGTATGCTAAGTACATGAGCAGCACACAAACAGATTTGGAGGATGATTAACAATGAATGAAGGGTTATTGGTCAAATGGTTTGGGGTTATTTGTATACTGGCAGGTGTATTCCGCATGGGGATGACGCCGGCGTCGCTGATTTGGGGGACGGACAGCACGCAAGAACTGACTACAGGCTTAATCGCATGCGTACTGATGTCGGTGGGGTCCATCGTACTTTACATGGTTCAATCCAGAGAAACAGGCGTCATCGGCATGATTACGATTCTTGCAATCATCGTGGGCAATATTTTGACAACGGCCATGCTCTGGTCCCAATTTGCCGCAGGCGGCGCTAACGCCGTTCAACCGGAGGGGTTGCTGGTCAATATTACCCGGATGTTCGGGATGATCGGCTTTATGGGCGGCACGCTCGTGTTTATGGTTGTGACTTACATGGCCAAAGTGTTTCCTCGTTGGATCCCCGCACTGATTCTTCTGATGATCTTATCCATGTTCCTGCCTATTGAGGATAACAAATATTTCGCCTTCTTCTGGGGCCTGACTTACGTCGGCATGGGGTACTGCATTATGGCGAAAAAGCTTCGCCATTCGAAGACGCTTTCGTCGAACAGCTATTCGGCATAAGGAGGTGCGGCTCGGGGGCGGCTGGCGGGAGAGCTTTCGGCGCAGCATGGGCGACACTGCAGGAGAGCAGAGCTTGCGGCGCAGCTTGGGCGACACCGCAGGAGAGCAGAGCTTGCGCTGCTAGCTCTGGTTCGGTCCGTTCAGCCCAATCGGCGCGGGCTAACGGACACAGGAGCTGTTATTCGGCTGTTTTCGGCCGAAATGTTGATCTAACGGACACACGTACCGCTATTTGCCCGAAATCCGTGCGATTTCGCACCGGTTCCGGCAAATAGGGTCTCTGGTGTCCGTTAGATTTTTTCGCTCGCGCTTGAGATACATTTAACGGCTGTGGTGTCCGTTAGATTTCGCGAAGCGCGATTGCTGCCTCGGCGGCCTGCCAGCGCCGCCAGAGAGCTTGGGCGCGGCTTGGGCCGCCGCCGGTAGTCGAGCTAACGGACACACGTGCCACTATTTGCCCGGAATCCGTCGATTTCGCAATCCCCAGTTTACGGCAGCAAGAAAGCGGGATTCGAAGATATAACAGGGCCGCTATTGGAGCAATAATCAGCTTCCGGCTCCGAACAGTGGTTGATGTAAATGATGCGTGCGTTCAATGTTATTGAGAGCTTGTGTGGCAGGTAGTGCTGATTACTTGGAGTAGCTAGATTAGTGGGCGCGTCTATGTGACGTAGCGAGTGGTGTAGGATGTCATATCCGGTTAAGAGGAATTCATCTGTTAATTTTACCGAAATGAACGTTGTAGCGGAATTACTGGAATGTCTCCCGTTAATCAGCCGCCATGCCCCTGTAAACAGGCATTTTCGGCTGAAATAACGTGAAAATTTCCAGTTAGTGCAGCTAGAAGGCGGAACCTTGGAGATATTAGCGGGAGAATATCCCGCTATTCGCAAAAAGGAGCAGCTGCTACCGGAGCAATAATCAGCTGACGGCTCCGAACAGTGGTTGATGTAAATGATGCGTGCGTTCAATGTTATTGAGTGCTTGTTTGGCAGGTAGTGATGACTACTTGGAGTAGTTAGACTAGTCGGGCGCGTTGACGAGACATCAGAGATTCGTGCGAAATAACTTGACACCTATTCCGGAAAATTAGGTCTCGGGTGTACGCTCGTGCATGCACGCACTTAACGGATGTGGTGTCCTCGATTGCTGCCTCAGCCTCCTGTCGCCGACGCCGGGAGAGCTTGCGCCGCAAGCTCCACATCCGGTCCGTCAAGCCGGCTGACGGCTAACGGACACAGGAGCTCTTATTCGGCCATTTTCGGCCGAAATAGAAATCTAACGGACACACGTACCGCTATTCGACCGAAATCCGTGCGATTTCGCACCGATTCCGGCAAATTGAGTCTCTGGTGTCCGTTAGATTTCTACAACCGCGCTTGTCACGCATTTAACGGCTCTGGTGTCCGTTAGATTTGGCTTATCTCTCCATTGGGCTATTTTTGTACCCGAAATCAGGGATAGACTGCCATCTTTTCCGCAATTCATGTGCCGCATATTTCGGCTTGCGGTCCCGCGTGAATATGCCTTTCTTATTCCCTTGCACACGAATAACCCCTTGGCTCGTATTGAAATCGGCAAAATTCCACACCTGCTCGCCAACAAAGCTGGCGAATTCATCGAAAACCTCATGATTCGCCTGCAAGTAGGCAGCCTGGAACTCTTCGGTGAACATCACAGGGTCCACATCGTGGAAGCCCGCAACGGTGTCGGCGCCATATTCGGTCATCATGACCGGTTTGCCTGGACAGCGCTTGCCCCAGCCGGTTAATTCAGCGCGAAGCTTATGTTTGGCAGCCTCCAGATCACCGCTTTGCACGTACCAGCCATAGTAGCGGTTAAGCGCCAGCACATCGACCATCTCCGCTACTTTGCACGTTTCCGGAGTAGACATCAGATGAGTCACAATGGTCACCGGGCGCCGCTGAGGATCAAGCTCCTTGGCCAGCTCGACCAGCGGCTTAAAGTAAACATCCGCCCCCTCCTCCTCGGAAGCAGGCTCGTTGGCGATGGACCACATCACGACGCAGGCGTGGTTCTTATCTCGGGCGATCAGCTCGCGAATCACTTGCCGATGAGGCTCATGCGTTGTCAGTTCTTCCCACGTTTTGCGCTTCGTTCCGCCCCCGAACATTCCCATGAAGTTCAGATGCAGCCCAACTGCCGGCGTTTCGTCAATAACGACGAGCCCTTCTTGGTCAGCCAACCGCATCAATTCTTCCGAGTATGGATAATGCGCCGTCCGGAACGAATTGGCGCCAATCCACTTCATTAATCGGAAGTCGAGCACGTTCGCCGCCTCGTCGAAGCCTCTTCCATGAATCGGCGTGTCCTCGTGCTTACCGAAGCCTTTGAAATAGAAGGGTTGATCGTTAATGAGAAATTTGCCGTCCTTGACCTCTACGGTTCGAATGCCGAAAGGCTGCCGATAAACATCAACCACTTGACCGCCTTGGATAAGTTCTATCTTCAAAGTGTACAAGTACGCGTTCAACGGCTGCCAGAGCTGCGCGTTCGCCACTTCAATCGTCCCCTCGGCACCGCTGGCTTCCCCAACGGCTTGACCGTCTTGGTCGAGGATCATCGCCTTAAGTTCCGCCTCGCCGACAATTTCCGCCGAATAATGGACAATGCCCGCCTGCGCATTCAAGCCCGTCACGATCGTCACGTCTTTTAAGTACGTGTGCGGTGTCGTATATATTTTGACAGGCCTATGAATGCCCGCGTAGTTAAAGAAATCGAAATTCGGGCTGTTCTTGGCGACCCGGCCGCGTCCCGGAAGCTCTTGCTCGCTATAGTGCCCGACAGGCAGCGTCGATTCATCCACGATATTGTTAACAGCAACCGTTAACCGGTTATATCCCGAATTCAAATACGAATGAATCTCCGCTTCGAAAGGCGTGAACCCCCCTGTATGCTCGACCACAAGGTTCCCGTTCACATAGACACGGGCTTTATGCGTTGCGGAGCCGAACCGAAGGACGATGCGTTCCGAGAACAGCAGGTTCTGCACCGCGAAGTCTCGCTCATACCACACCCAGCCGACATGATTGCGTATGTCTGCCGTCACGCCGACATCATTGAAGGAAGCAGGCACAGCCATAGATATCGTGTCCTTCAGAGGCGACTCGTGCCATGATTCTTGAAAGCCCTTTCCAAAATCCAGTTTAAACTTCCAAATGCCGTTTAGATCAATAACGCCCCTTGACTCCGTTACAATTGGATATAACATCGGTCATTTCTCCTTTTTCTCGTTTTCAACCCCAACAAATAAGATTATACTGAGATTCAATGAATAAAAATAGAAGTCAGTTAGCGTTATTAGGACAATATTAACACCAAGGAGAAATTATTATGCTTATGCAGCCCCTCCACCTTTCCGCCATCTCCATGTCCATTTTTCATTTGACCGATATCAATACGGTCATTCTCAATCATCACGGAGCCGCATCGCTCCAACACGAGCATGATCATCTGCCGGATTTCTTGAAGGAAGGGCAGCTGGCGAATCTTCGCTCTCTCGGTGCGCAGGCGGCCAAACAGTCCGACACCGTCTGCAAGCTGACGAATGAATGGGGATTAACTTATTTGGCCAAGGCGCTGCATCAGGAGGGAGAGCCGGCGATATGTCTCGTTGTCGGCCCATTCTTATTGCAGGTTCCGGATGTCAACCAGCTGCATGCGACCTATCGAATGGATCAGCCGAAGCGTATTGAGCTCGAAGCGTTCTACCGGGGGTTAAAATTAATCAGCTTGGCCAAAGTGCAGAGCCTGGCCAACATCTTGGCCAACTTGGACTCCTTCGCTCAAGCCCGGATTCAAGAACTGGCGCCGGAACAGCATCCAGAGGCGGCTCTGCAGGAACACCAGCTGCTGCTGCAGCCCGATGAGGAGTACATCGATCTCATCGATCTGCGCTACCAAATCGAACAAGAGATGATGCGTGCCGTACAGCATGGCGATGCGGAACAGCTGCAGCAAGTCCGGGCGAAGATGAGAAACCTGTACGACTTCTCCGATAGGTTTCCGAACCAGCCCGTAAGAGCTCTGCGGAATGCGATTATCATTTTGAATACCTTGCTGCGCATTGCAGCGAGAAACGCCGGCGTCCAGCCCTTCTATCTGCACCAAATTTCAGAGAAATTCGCCAAACGAATCGAGCGGTCCGATACGATCGAATCACTGAATAAACTGATGACGTCCATGTTCAACGACTATTGTTCGCTGGTCCGCTCCCAAGCGGTCAATGGGTTCTCACCTTTAATCCGGAAAGCCGTCCAATACGTATCGCTCCACTCTAACAAGCTGCTGAATTTGGAAGAGCTGGCCGATGCTTGCCGCGTGCATCCGGCACATCTATCACGGCAGTTCAAGAAGGAAACGGGATCAACGATTACGGATTTTCAGCAGCATGTCCGCATCAAGGAGGCCAAATATTTGTTGAAACAGGGCGGCATACCGGTCAAGGCGGTTGCCGAGAAGGTCGGATTTGACGATGCCGGCTATTTCGCGAGAGTTTTCAAGAAGCTGGCCGGCATGACCCCTTCCGAATTTCAGAAAAGCTGACCATTGACGCCACGATACGATAAATTCATATTTCATAAATTGAATAATGGACAAGCAAAATGATACAATATGGAAGTAATTGTGAATGATCAATTGACGAGGAGTGATTGGTTTGTCTTTAGATTTTTACTTGAATTTCAACGGAAATTGTCGTGAAGCGGTGGAATATTACGCGGAAGTATTCGGCTGTGAAACGCCGAAAATAATGACTTTTGGCGATACGCCTTCCGATCCGAATTACCCGCTCCCGGAAGAAGCCAAGTCCCTGGTCATGCACGCGAGACTCACCATTAGCGGCAGCAATGTCATGTTCTCGGACGTATTCCCAGGCATGCCTTTCGTTGCAGGAAACAACATTTCCATCTCACTCATCAGTACGAATCTGGAAGAAATTCATTCGGCCTTCGACAAGCTCAAAGTAGGCGGCAAAATCGTAATGGAACTGCAAGAAACGTTCTGGAGCAAAGCCTACGGCAGTCTGGAAGACAAATTCGGCATTCACTGGCAATTCAATTACGACAACGGCGAAACGGTCTATTAAAACTCAATCGAATCCATGAATAAAAGAAGATCACGCTCTTTCCCTTCGCAGGAGAGATCACGTGATCTTTTTTACGCTTACAAAATGGGGGATATTAATTTCGAGACGGATTCCAGGAACCGGATTCGCAGAGAGCGCTTTTCATATTCCTCCAGCGTCAATTCCATGCATCCTTCCATGTCTTTCCAGAACGTATTCTCCAGCCGCTTCGCCGTCGGTTCATGGTACATCAGCGCATTCGTCTCGAAATTAAGCCGCAAGGAGCGGATGTCGAAGTTCGCGGTGCCGACCGATGCGACTTTGCCGTCCACGACAATTGTTTTGGCATGCAGGAATCCGTAATCGTACAGGTAACATTTGACCCCGGCCTGCAGCAGCTCCCCGACATAATATAACGACGCCCAATGAACAAACAGATGATCCGCTTTCTGAGGAATCATGATCCGCACGTCGACGCCGGATAAGGCCGCGATCCGCAGCGCATTCAGCATGCTTTCTTCGGGAATGAAGTACGGCGTTTGCAGCAGGATCCGGCTCTTCGCCATATGGATCATTTTGAGAAACGTATAGACGAAGTGCGGCCAAGCTTCGTTCGGACCGCTCGCCACGATTTGCATCGGCACCCGCTCCGCTCCATCGGCATGCTCGAGCGCCGGAAAATACGGCATCTCCGTTTCTACCGGAGTCGCCGCGGCCAAATTCCAATCAAGGAAGAACCGGGATTGCAAGGCGCGAACGACGCTTCCCGTCAAACGGAGATGGGTATCGCGCCAGAAGCCGAATCGGGGATCCATCCCGAGATACTCATTACCCACATTGAAGCCGCCGATATAGCCGATCTTCCCGTCAATGACCACCAGCTTCCGATGGTTGCGGTAGTTGACCCGGTAGTTCAAATACGGAATCCGCGAAGGGAAGAAGGCGGCTCTCTGTCCGCCGGCTTGAAGGAACTCGCGAAAGAACGAATCTTTGAGCGAGCGCGAACCGATATCGTCGTACAGCAATCTGACGGTCACGCCTTCGCGCGCTTTCTTCGTCAGCGCTTGCATCACTCTTTGCCCGAGCGAATCATTTTTCACAATATAATACTGCATATGAATGTGATGCTGCGCCGCTTCGATGTGCATCAGCAGATCGTTGAATTTCGTGATCCCGTCCGTAAAAATATGGACATTGTTATCCTGTGTGATAAAGGCATTGTTGGAGGCGACATTCAAATAAATCAAGTCCCGGTATTGTTCGACCATCGGATCCAGATAAGTCATTGTACCGTTCATCAGCGACTCCCGCTGCTCGGAGATAAGCTTCTGAACACGCTCCAGCATGCGTTTGTTCCACTTGTAGAGCTTGCGGCGGCTCAAATTTTGCCCGAAAATGACATAAAGCAAGAAACCCAGAATCGGTATGAATAACAGGACCATCAGCCAAGACCATGTCGCGGCCACGTTCCGGCGTTCCAGGAATACAACCGTAAGAGCAAGCAAAATATTAATGATAAATAAGACCGTTAATGCATGTGAGAACAAATCCATAGCGCCACTCCCAACCTTTGATGTCAGCGGATCAGGAATATTATACCTTATTTCGGCAAAATTCGAAAAAACCTCTTATTCATATGCCGAATAAGAGGTTTATGCTTAGGCTATGCCGCTTTTTTAATAAGACAAAGCTTTCTCAGATAGTACACGCCGCCTACTTTAATGACGTCTTCCGAATACGCTTCTATACAAGTCCCCGCGTCTTCCATTTCATCGTCAAACCACACCTCAACCGGTGTTTGAAAGAGCATGCACAGATACATATCCGCATCCGTTAAGATCACGTTTGTCGGGTTCATGCTGCACTGCTGCCTCCCCTGCCGAATTTCACCTGACATTATTTTATCGTCAACAGCCGGTGAAAAATGAAGAGAATCAGACCATTTCCCTATACAGCGAGATATACAATTGCGCGGATTTTTTCCAGCTGAAATCGCCCTTTTTCATGTTCTGTGCAATTTTCAACCAAGCATCACGGTCGTTCTTGTAGAAGAAGACCGCACGCCGGATCGTATGCAGCATATCGTGCGCATTGTAATCCCGGAAGGAGAAGCCGGTTCCCTCTCCCGTGAACTCGTTGTAAGGCTGTACGGTATCCTTAAGGCCGCCGGTTTCCCGTACGATCGGCACGGAGCGGTACCGGAGGGCAATGAGCTGGCCGATGCCGCAAGGCTCGAATTGGGAAGGCATCAAGAACAGATCCGAAGCCGCGTAGATCTGATGCGCCAAGGCCTCATCGAACATAATTTGAGCCGATACCTTGTCCGGATTGTTTAGAGCGGCGTCGCGGAACATTTGCTCATATCCGTGCTCGCCCGTCCCTAGCACAACAAGTTGAATGTCCAGCTGAAGTATTTCCTTAAGAACGTGCTGAATGAGGTCTAACCCCTTCTGCTGCACCAATCGCGTGACCAAAGCGATCATGGGCACATCCGGCTTCATCGGCAAGCCGAGCCGCTCCTGCAGCGCCGTCTTGTTCATTTCCTTCTTCGGCAGCGAATCCCGGTAATTGACGGCCAGATGCGGATCGGTCATCGGATCGAAGATATCGTAATCGATCCCGTTGACAATGCCAGTCAGCTGGTCTCTCCGGTGACGCAGCAGGCTGTCCAAATATTCGCCGTAGTACGGCGTTTGGATTTCCTCGGCGTAGGTTTGGCTCACGGTCGTTAACCGGTCCGAATAGAGGAGACCGCCTTTGAGAAAGCTGGCACCGCCATGCAGCTCAAGCGCCGTTCCCGTAAAATGGTCATCCGATAAGCCGAACAGCTCTTTAAACAGATCTTGGCTGAAGACGCCTTGGTATTTCAGATTATGTACGGTCATCACGGTTTTGATCTGGCTAAAAAACGGAAGATGCTTATAGTGAGCCTTCAGCAGCACAGGGATCATCCCCGTCTGCCAATCGTGGCAGTGAATGACATCCGGTTGGAAATCGATCAGCGGCAGCGTCTCGATGACCCCTTTGCAGAAGAAGCCGAAGCGCTCCGCTTCGTCCCCATAGCCGTAAATACCCGGGCGCTTGAAGTAGAATTCGTTATCGACGAAATAAAACGTGACCCCGTCCTGCTGCAGCATCTGAATACCGATATACTGCTTTCTCCAGCCGATATAGATATCATGTGTAACGACAGTCTTCATGGCATCGCGGTATTTCGCGGGGATGTCGCCGTATTTGGGCAAAATAACGCGAACGTCCAACTCCTGTCCTACGAGCTCCTTCGGCAGCGAACCGATCACATCGGCCAATCCGCCTGTTTTAATGAAAGGTACAGCTTCTGAAGCGGCAAACAATACTTTCATCTTTCCACTCCTCGGATAATAGTCGAAAAGCCGCCTATGGAAGGCAGGCTTTTCTCGGCTTTGGTTTCGATTATGAGTATTAAATAACTTTCGTTTTGGCAGCGATAAACGGCGCTTTGTTATCGCCGGTCAGCACCCGTCCGCGGGAGATGAAGACATCCTTATCGAGAATCGCGTTCTCGATGATGACATTCTCCTCAATTTCGCAGTTTTGGAGAATGATACTATTTTTCACATAAGCGCCTTTGCGAATTTTCACACCGCGGAACAAAATGCTGTTCTCCACCTTGCCTTCGATGGTGCAGCCGTTTGCGATCAGCGCATTTTTGGTAGAAGCGGACTCCAAATATTTGGCCGGCGGCTCATCCTTGATTTTGGTGTAAATCAGGTTCTTCTGGAAGAACAATTCCCGCCAGATCGCCGGATTTAGCAGCTGCATGCTATGTTTGTAATAGCCTTGAATGGAGTTCACGATACCGACATGGCCCTCGAACTTATAGCCGTAAACGCTGAGCTTATCGATATTTTTCATAATGCCGTCACGCACGAGATGATCGTAGCCTTGCGCCAAGCATGATTCCACCATATCGAGCAGCAGTGCTTTGCTCATCACGTACATTTCCATGGAAATGTTGTTCGTCCGCAGCCTGCCGGTATGATCTTCCATCAAAGTTACTTGTCCGTTCTCTTTGACCGCCAGACGGCGGAATTTGCCCTGGATATCCTCATCCGTTTGTTTGTAAATGACGGTAATGTCCGCTTGCGTATCCTCGTGATGGCGAACGACGTCGCGCAGATCGAGGTTGCATACCATATGGCTGCGGGAAATAATTACGAGCTCTTCTTTGCCGCGATAGAAATAGTCCCGGTGGCTGTAGAATTGGTACAGATCGCCGCGTGAAACGCCTGTCGGCTCATCCAGTACAGAAGGGAGTACGAACAGCCCGCCCCGCTTGCGATCGAGATCCCATTCTTTGCCGGATCCCAGATGATCCATCAAGGAACGATATTTGTGCTGGGTAAACACGGCGACGTTATCGATGCCGGAATTGACCATGTTCGACAATGTAAAATCAATTAACCGGTAGCGCCCGCCGAACGGCACGGATGCTGGGCAGCGGAAATACGTTAACTCCTCCAGATCATCCGGTTCGTTCACTAAATTAATGACACCCATTACATGCTTCATCTGTGATCATCCCTTCTGTTTGGCAGTCGCGAGTACTCGTTCGTTGCCGCCTATTAGTGTAATTTCCCCGTTTCCATCGACAACGGCGCCGTCTTCCACGACGGTGTTCTCCCCGATAATCGCTTTGTTAATGATCACGTTATTTCCAATTTTGGCATTAGGCATAATGACGGAGTCGCGAATCTGCGTGCCTTCCCCTACTTGAACGCCGAAGAACAGAACCGAATGATCGACATCGCCAAAAATTGCACAGCCTTCGTTCACCAACGAACGCTTGATGTTAGCCGTTGGCGCTACATATTGTGCAGGCTGATACGGATTCTGGGAGTATACGCGCCAATCTTTGTCATTCAGATTAAGCTCATTATTCTCATCCAGCAGATCCATATTCGCTTCCCATAAAGAATCGATCGTACCGACATCCTTCCAGTAGCCTTCGAACGGATATGCGAACATTCTTGCTTCGTTCTGCAGCATCATCGGGATGATATCTTTCCCGAAATCTTTACTGGAATTCGGATTTTCCTCATCGGCGATCAAATACGCTTTGAGCACGCTCCAGTTGAAAATATAAATACCCATCGAAGCCAGATTGCTGTTCGCTTCTTTTGGTTTCTCGGCAAATTCGGTAATTTCCTGATTGTCATTGACGCTCATGATGCCGAAACGGCTCGTTTCTTCCCATTTCACTTCAATGACGGCGATCGACGCATCCGCATTCTTCTCTTTGTGATACGACAGCATCTTGTCGTAATCCATCTTATATATGTGATCACCCGAGATGATCAGTACATACTCCGGGTCATACTGCTCGATGAAGCCGATATTGCGATAAATCGCATTGGCTGTACCTTTATACCAGTCTCCGCCCTTTTGTTCCATGAACGGAGGCAATACGGTGACACCGCCGTTCTTGCGGTCCAAATCCCATGAACTGCCGATGCCTATATACGTGTTGAGCACAAGTGGTTGATATTGGGTCAAGACACCTACAGTATCGATACCCGAATTCGTGCAATTGCTTAGGGTGAAATCAATGATACGGTATTTACCGCCAAAGTGTACGGCTGGCTTCGCCAAATTGTTCGTCAGTACGCCTAATCTTCGTCCTTCTCCACCAGCGAGGAGCATGGCAACACATTCTTTACTGCGCATCTCTGATTTCCCCCTTCAACTTCGTCGTCATTCTCATCTTGGAATTGCTGAACACATTTTATATACACAGCCGCAAGCGGCGGAATACACAACGATAAGCTGTAAGGCAGGCCATGCCACGTATGTTTGACACTCGTAATCGGCAGTTTGTTCCCTTGACCGGATCCTCCGAATTCGACTGCATCGCTATTGAAAACAACTTCATAGATCCCGTTGTGCGGAACGCCGATCTTATAGTCCGGATGGACCACCGGCGTGAAATTGCAGACGAGAATCAAATCGTCCTCAGACGAATCGCCTTTGCGCATGAAGGTTACGACACTCTGGCTCTCGTCATGCGGATTGATCCATTGGAATCCGTCCGGGTGATGATCCTTCTGCCATAAGGCCGGCTGGTCCTTATAGAATTGATTGAGCTTCTTCACGTAATGATGCATCTGCTCATGCTTCTCATAACCCCGGAGCAGGAACCAATCCAGCTCTTCCTGGTCCTTCCATTCGTCGAATTGACCGAATTCACTGCCCATGAACAGCAGCTTCTTCCCAGGGTGCCCCGTCATATATCCATATAATACGCGAAGGTTGGCGAATTTCTGCCAATAATCACCCGGCATCTTATGCAGCAGGGAGCGTTTGCCGTGTACGACCTCATCGTGGGAGAACGGCAGCACATAATTTTCGCTGAACGCGTACATGAAAGAGAACGTAATCAGCTTATGGTGATATTTGCGGTAAACCGGATCCAGCTTCATATAGCGAAGCATATCGTTCATCCAGCCCATGTTCCACTTATAGTTAAACCCTAATCCGCCGTCATGCACGGGAGCCGTCACGAGCGGCCAGTCGGTCGAATCCTCCGCCATCATTAACGCTTCCGGGTAGTACGAGAAGACGACCTGATTCAGCTTTCTCAGGAAAGCGATCGCTTCAGGGTTGTCGTCACCGACCCATTGATTCTTCAGAGGCTTCTCGTTCCATCTTCCGAAATTCAGATGCAGCATGGAAGCGACCGCGTCCACCCGTATTCCGTCGATATGGTACATATCCATCCAGAAGATCGCGTTGGAGATGAGAAAGCTCTGCACCTCCGGCCTGCCGAAATCGAACGTGAGCGTCCCCCACTCCAGCTTCTCCGCTTTGCGGGGATCTTCGTATTCATACAGCGGCTTTCCATCGAACTGCCTGAGCCCGTGGGCATCCTTGCAGAAATGGCCGGGCACCCAGTCCATAATGACCCCGATCCCCTTCTGATGGCAGCGGTCGACGAACTGCATGAACGCTTTAGGCGAACCGTGCCGGCTCGTCACCGAATAATACCCGGTTGCCTGGTAGCCCCAAGAGCGGTCGAACGGGTGCTCGGCGAGCGGCATGACTTCAATATGTGTATAACCCATTTCAACTGCGTAGTCGACAAGCTCCTCCGTCAGCTGCTCATAAGTATATAATTCTTCGCTTTTCTTATCTTTTTTACGCCAAGTACCGAGATGCACCTCATAAATGGACAGAGGCTTATCATAAGACGGATTCAGCTTTTTCTGCTGCTGCCATGCTTGATCCTGCCATTCATAGCCATGGAGATCGGCGACTCGCGAGGCCGTGCCTGGACGAACTTCGGAATAGAAGGCGTAGGGGTCGGCTTTCAACAAAATTTGGCCGGTTTCGCTATGAATCTCGAACTTGTAATAGTCCCCTTCGCTTGCCTCAGGAACAAAAAGCATCCATACGCCAAGCGTGCTGAATTTCTCCATGCGATGCTTACCCGATTGCCATTGATTGAAATCACCGAGCAAATATACCTGTTTGGCATGAGGTGCCCATACAGCGAATCGAACGCCCTCCTGGCCCTTAGCTTTGCTAACATGCGCCCCCATAATCCGATAACTGTGATACAGGGATCCTTCATGAAGCAGAAACAAATCTTCTGAGCTGGGTGTACCAACATTAACCCCCATGTAATCCCTCCCATATTCAACCTAAACAATCAATATATGGATGTAATAAATAATTACATACACCTTTAATACCACATACAAGGCGATAATTCCTTCAACCCCTCATATTAAAAAAAGGAAAATAGTTCGCGCGGGGTGAATTATTAATGTGACTAATAACTGAAAGGTGGAACCCAGGTTATGAAAGACAAGGTAAAAGGACTTATCGTTGGTTTAACGATCGGTTCGTTAATTAGCGGCACGGCCGCTTTTGCGGCTGGCACTCAAATTGAAGTCGCCTTCCGCAGTCTCAAATATATGTTCGATGGTGTCGAGAAGACGCCTGATGGCGGCAAAGGCTTTATTTATGAAGGATCGACATATGTGCCTCTTCGCTTCGTCAGTGAAGCCCTTGGCAAGAAGGTCGAATGGGATGAGGCGAATGAGACGATCTGGATCGGCAGCAATCCGAATGCCATTGTGGCTTCGTACCATGGCGGTACGGTAACCCGCGGCGATTTCGATACGTTCTTCGCGATTCAAGGTTTATTCAACCAATACCATAACGCTTCGAAAGACGATCAGGCGTATCAAAAAAACGTTCTTACCCAATTGATCGGGAACCGAATCTTGTATGACAGATCCTCGGAAACAGAACGCCTTGCAGCCAAAACCGGGGCCGAACAACAAATCAACAAGTGGAAGCAAGATTCCGGCGAACAGCAGTTCCAAGACATACTCAAGAGAGCGAATGTGACGGAATCGCAGCTTCAATATGCTTGGGTCGGACAAGTCATCGCGCAGCATGCAATCAGGTCCACCATTACGGATGCCCAGCTGAAGGCGCAGTACGATGCCAACCTGCAGGCGAACAAGGACGCTTATACGATTGCCTCCGTACGCCACATCCTTATCGGTCTGACCAGCAGCGACGGCACCGTGAAACGGACCAAAGAAGAAGCCCTCAAGCTGGCGAAAGATGTGCAGCAGCGCTTGAAGAACGGCGAAGACTTTGCGAAGCTGGCTCAACAACTGACGGACGATCCAGGTTCCAAGGAGACCGGCGGACTGTATGCGGATGCCGAGGTTGGCCTCTGGGTGCCCGAATTTAAGAAAGCTGCCGTCGAGCAAGCGATTGGAACCGTCGGCGACCCTGTCGAGACGCAATATGGCTACCATGTCATCAAAGTTGAATCGAGATCCGTTAAATCGCTGGATTCCGTGAAGGAATCGTTGAAAGATTCGCTGGAACCGGTCCAGATGCAGCAATTTACCGAAAAAGAACTGCCCGCTTTGATTGAAAAGATCGATTTAAGTCAATAAATGGTGTACAATGGATGTTTGTTAAAGTAAACAAGTTGAAGGATGGAATGAAGCAATGTTTTATGCAAAAGACTGGGTAGATTACGAGCTTCTCGATACCGGCAGCGGCGAAAAGCTGGAACGTTGGGGGACGATCGTCCTGAGAAGACCGGACCCGCAAATCATTTGGCCGTTGGAGAAAGAAACGCAAGCCTGGCGTCAGGCGGATGCTCATTATCACCGCAGCTCCAGCGGCGGCGGGCAATGGCAGCACCATACGGAAATTCCTGAGCGTTGGACGATCACTTATGACCAGAAGCTTACTTTCTATATTAAGCCTACAGGCTTCAAGCATACGGGCTTATTTCCGGAGCAAGCCGTGAACTGGAAATGGATGATTGAGAAGATCCAAGGCGCCAAAAGGCCGATTAAAGTGTTGAACCTGTTCGCTTATACCGGCGGTGCGTCGCTAGCGTGCGCATATGCAGGTGCCGAGGTTTGTCACGTCGATGCGTCCAAAGGCGTCGTCCAATGGGCCAAAGAGAACTTGCACTTAAGCGGCATGGGCAGCCGTCCCGTTCGCTTCATTACGGATGACGTGTTCAAATTCGTACAGCGCGAGCAGCGCCGCGGCAGCAAATACGATGCCATCATCATGGATCCTCCATCGTACGGACGCGGGCCGAATGGCGAAACCTGGAAATTGGAGGAAGATCTCTTTCCTTTCATCCAGACATGCCAAACGATTCTGACCGACAATCCGCTCTTCCTGTTGATCAATTCGTATACAACCGGCATCTCGGCAACCGTGCTGCACAACATCTTGTCCATGGCGATGAAAAGCAAGCACGGCGGCACAATCTCCAGCGGAGAAATCGGATTGCCGATCACCCACTCCGGATTAATGCTCCCTTGCGGCATATTGGGACGCTGGGAGGCTTAACGTGGCCGACACGCAAATACCTATTCTGTTCGAAGACAACCACATTCTCGTCGTGGAGAAGCCCGTGAACATGCCGACGCAGGAAGACGATTCACGCGATCCCGACCTGCTGAACGCGCTGAAGGCGGACATCAAGCTTCGGCACAACAAGCCCGGTAATGTATACCTCGGACTTGTTCACCGGCTTGACCGTCCCGTCGGCGGCGTCATGGTCTTCGCCAAGACGTCCAAGGCCGCTTCGCGGCTTTCGGACGCCGTAAGAACGAGGCAGCTCGATAAGACGTACGTCGCAATTGTGCATGGCAAACCGCCACAGCCGTCCGCTACGCTGCGTCACTGGCTCTGGAAGGATACGAAGACGAACACCGTCTCCGTCGTCAAACCGGGCCAGCACGAAGCCAAGGAAGCTGTGCTGGATTATAAGCTGCTCGGCAGCCGTGACGGCTTCAGCTTGGTACAGATCAAGCTGCATACCGGGCGGCCGCATCAGATCCGCGTGCAGATGGCCGCGATCGGCTGCACGCTGTATGGCGACCAGCGCTATGGCAGCGCGGTCAATAAGCCGGGCCAGCAGCTTGCGCTCTGGGCGGCGGCGCTCTCCTTCGAGCATCCGACGCTTAAGGAGCGGATGCATTTCCGCTCGCTGCCTCCGGTGCAGCGGCCGTGGAGCGAATTTACAATTCCGGAATTGTAAGTTCCTTGCCGCAAGACATCAATTCGCAACCTTTCCTAGCAAATAAATGAGCAGTTTCTGATTATGGGCGGACACGCGGCTCAGGTACGTATCGAGGAGTTGTTCCCGGATTAACGTACCGCGCTCGCATTCCGCCCTTCCTTTGTCTGTTACATGAACCCAGACGATCCGGCGGTCTTTCTCATCTCGCACTCTCACGATTAATTCGCTTTTCTCCATACGATCTAATAGAGTTGTAACCGCCGCAGGTGTTGTAGTTAAATATTCGATTAGATCTGAAGGCTTCATACGCTCATTCGTCATAAGCAATTCTAATACATTAAGTTGCCCTTCTGTAATCGTAGGTGCTAATCCTACTTCCATCTGGCTCTTCAATTCCTTAGACAATTTCAGCCACAGCTTTCCAAACTCATCAGAATACAACCTCACATCAACTCGCTTCCAACATCTACTATAAGCCAAGTATAGCACGCATTACCGCTCGTTAAAAGGTTAATGCCATTAATACTTTCCTACAAAAGCTGCGCTTGAATAGGACATGCTGTGGCAGTTTGTCGACGCTCCGCTAACTTTGTCTGTTCCTGTGAGAGGCGGCTTGCCGCTCGACTTTTTTTAACACAACGCCCACTCCCGACATATACTGTGAAGCGGATATTTATCGTGAACTGCCTATGAAGGAGTGGTGTCAAGTGGACGCTTGGAAAATGGAGCTCGGCAAAAAAGCACTGGAAGCCGGCATATTGAACGACCCACAGTGGCTGGATCGGTTGGATGAACCGATGCCCCTGTGGGTCGTATTGGAGTTAGCTTTTAAATTGATGGAAAAGCTGGACCCTCCGTCAATCTCCTATGATTGAGGGAAGCGCAGCACATCGACGATCGACTCCGTCTTGGTCACCGGGATCAGCTGCTTGCCTTGAGCCTTGCGGTCTTCCAAAGGTGCAGTCTCCGTAGAGAAGCGAAGCTTCTCGCCATTGCTCATAATCGCGGTGATCAAATAATCCATCTTCACGATGAACGTGCGGATGAGCGCCGAGCCGTTAGGCCTTACGCGCTTGCCTTCCTTGAATTCGAAGGTAAGAATGCCTTTCCCTCCGCGCCCTTGAATCGGATAATCGACGACAAGCGACCGTTTCGCATACCCGAGATCCGAAATGACGAGCACTTCGCCCTCATCGCCATAAATCCACTCGGCGGCAACGACCTCGTCGTCCTCCTTGAGCTGGATGCCGCGCACGCCACCGGCCGCACGGCCCATCGGGTTCACTTCCTCCTCGCGGAAGCGGATGCTCATGCCCTGCTTCGTGACGAGCAGAATTTCCTTCGTGTTGTCGCTGAGCTGCACCTGCAGCACATCATCCTGCTCGCCGAGCTTGCACGCGACGATTCCGTTGGAACGGTTCGTCATGTACTCTTTGAGCTCCGTCCGTTTCACTTGGCCTCTGCGTGTCACGAACACGAGCGATTTCGCCGGATCGTCGAAGCCTTTCACCGGAATGACGCTGACGATGCGGTCTTCCTTGGCGATCGGGATGACATTAACGATGGCGGTGCCGTTTTCTTTCCACTTGTACTCGGGCACCTGATGGACAGGCAGCAGGTAATACAGCCCTTTCTTTGTGAAGATCAGCAGATTCTCTATGGTATTCACGTCAAGGAGATAGCGGAGGTAATCCCCATCCTTAAGTCCCGTATTCTCCAACTCGCCGCCGGAACGAGTAAAGGACAGCTTGCTGGTGCGCTTCAGATAACCCTCATTCGAGAGCGTAACGAATACATCTTCCGGATTAACAAGCACTTCCAGGTTCACCTTGAGCTCTTCAACTTCCCCTTGGATCTCGGAACGGCGGTCGATTCCGTACTTTTTACGGATTTCGCCCATCTCATCCTTGATCACGCCGAGCAGCTTCTTCAAGCTGCCAAGAATGCCGCGCAAATAAGCAATCGTTTTCTCAACGTCTTTCAATTCTTTCTCAAGCGTCGTAATTTCCAAATTCGTTAACCGGTATAATTGCAAAACAAGGATGGCATCGGCTTGGCGCTCGGAGAAGCCGAATTTCTCGACCAGATTATTTTGAGCATCCTGGCGGTTTTTGGACGCTTTGATCGTCGCGATAACCTCGTCCAATATATTAAGTGCTTTCACGAGTCCTTCCAGCACATGAGCGCGGTCTTCCGCTTTCTCCAGCTCATATTGGGAACGGAAGGTAACGACTTCCTTCTGATGCTCGATGTAAGCTTCCAGGATTTCGCGAATCCCCAATTGGCGCGGCGCCTTATTCACAATCGCAACCATATTGAAGTTATACGTGACTTGCAAGTCCGTTTTCTTCAGCAGATAGGCCAGAATCCCCTGCGCATCCGCTTCTTTCTTCAGCTCAATCACGATCCGCAAGCCGTTGCGGCCGCTCTCATCGCGCACTTCCGCGATGCCCTCGACCTTTTTCTCCAGACGAATATTTTCCATCGACGTAACAAGACGCGATTTCACGACTTGGTACGGGATTTCCGTAATCACGATTTGCTGTTTGCCCCCGCGCAGATCCTCAATCGCCGTTTTGGAGCGGATGTAGATCCTGCCTTTGCCGGTGCGATACGCGTCCCGGATGCCTTCTTCCCCCATAATAATACCGGAGGTCGGGAAATCCGGCCCTTTGACGATGGTCATTAACTCGTCGACCGTAATCTCGGGCTTGTCGATCATCGCCGTACAAGCGTCGATAATCTCACGCAAATTATGCGGTGGAATTTCCGTTGCGAAGCCTGCCGAAATGCCGCTCACACCGTTTACGAGCAAATTGGGATAACGCGCCGGAAGCACGACAGGCTCCTTCGTGGAATTGTCGAAGTTGTCCTTGAACAACACCGTACGTTTCTCAATGTCGCGAAGCAGTTCCATCGCAATCTCGGACAGCCTTGCTTCCGTATAACGCATCGCTGCCGGCGGATCGTCGTCGAGCGATCCCCAGTTACCGTGGCCGTCCACGAGCGTATGCCCCATTTTCCACGGCTGCGCCATCCGCACCATGCCGTCATAGATCGACGCATCGCCGTGCGGATGATAATTACCCATGACATCCCCAACCGTTTTGGCGGATTTGCGATACGGTTTATCCGGCGTGTTGCCGGAGTCGTACATTGCATACAGAACACGCCGCTGAACGGGTTTCAAGCCGTCTCTTACGTCAGGAATCGCGCGGTCCTGAATAATATATTTGGAATACCGCCCGAAGCGATCGCCAACGATCTCCTCCAGATAGGCGGGTAAAAACTCTTCTAAAATGCCCAACGTTCAGTCACCACTCTTTTTGGTCTACTCTACATATTCGGTAAAATCAACGTTCTCGATAATCCAGCGCTTGCGCGGATCTACCTTGTCACCCATTAATGTCGTCACGCGGCGCTCCGCTTTCGCAGCATCCTCGATCTGCACTTGCAGCAAAGTACGGCTCTCCGGATTCATCGTCGTTTCCCACAGCTGCTCCGGATTCATCTCGCCAAGTCCTTTATAACGCTGCAATTCGCTGTTCTTGCCCATTTCTTTGACAACCGCTTGCAGCTGCTCGTCCGTCCAAGCATATTTGTACCCGCCGTTTTTGCCTTTGCGCGTCACTTTATAGAGCGGAGGCTGAGCGATATACACCTTGCCTGCATCCAGCATCGGCTTCATATACCGGTAGAAGAACGTAAGCAAGAGCACTTGAATGTGCGCGCCATCGGTATCGGCGTCCGTCATAATAATAATTTTGCCGTAATTCATCTCATCTAACTCAAAATCGGAACCGACGCCAGCGCCGATCGCGGCGATAATCGCTTTATACTCGTCATTTTTCATGATGTCGAGCAGCTTCGCTTTCTCGGGATTCATCGGCTTGCCTTTCAGCGGCAGGATGGCCTGATGCTTGGAGTCGCGGCCCTGCTTCGCCGATCCGCCGGCGGAATCGCCCTCAACGACGAACAATTCATTGCGTTGGAGATCCTTGGATTGTGCGGGAGTCAGCTTCCCGCCCAGGTTCGAGCTTTCGCTCTTGCCCTTCTTCCCGCTGCGAATCTCTTCTCTCGCTTTGCGTGCCGCTTCACGTGCTTTGGAGGCTTGCACAGCCTTCTTCAGCATCATTTGCGCGATTTGCGGATTCTCTTCCAGGAATACCGTCATTTTATCGGAAACGACCGCATCGACCGCACTTCTGGCAATAGCGCTTCCAAGCTGGTCCTTCGTTTGACCGACGAATTCGACCTCGCCCATTTTAATATTGATGACAGCCATCATCCCTTCCCGCAGGTCGGTGCCGTCCAGATTTTTTTCTTTTTCCTTGAGAATTCCCGCTTTGCGGGCATATTCATTCATGACGCGCGTGTACGCCGTCTTGAAACCTGTCTCATGCGTACCGCCGCCGCGAGTCGGGATGGCGTTCACGAAGGAAGCAATCGTTTCGGTGTAGCCGTCATTATACTGCAGGGCGACTTCGACCTCAATCTCATCCTTTTCTGCGGCAAAATGAATGACCGGGTGAAGCACCGTCTTCTCTTCATTCAGGAACTCAACGAATTGGCTGGCGCCGCCTTCATACTGAAAAGACTCCTGTTTGTCCGTACGCTCATCCTTGATATTCACAAGCAGCCCCGAGTTCAGGAAAGCAATTTCCTGCAGCCGCTCGGCCAGCGTATCATAGGAGATCGTTGTCCCGCCTTGGAACACCCTTTTGTCAGGCTTGAACGTAACCTTCGTTCCCGTCCGATTCGTATTGCCAATCACTTCGAGCGGGGTTACAGGCTCCCCGACGTGCTCGACGCCCGCATCGTCCACCCAATATTCGAAGCGCATCCGGTGAATTTTGCCGTCCCGGTAAATTTCAACCTCCAGCCACTCGGAAAGCGCGTTCGTAACCGATGCGCCTACGCCGTGAAGACCTCCGGATTTCTTATAGCCCGACCCGCCGAACTTCCCGCCGGCATGGAGAATGGTGTACACGACTTGCGGCGTAGGCACTCCCGTCTTATGCATGCCGGTCGGAATCCCACGGCCGTTATCCTGAACGGTAATCGATTGGTCCTTATGTATCGTTACGGTTATTTTGGAACAAAACTTCGCCAAATGCTCATCTACCGCATTATCGACGATTTCCCAAACCAAGTGATGCAAACCGGATGAGCTGGTGCTGCCGATGTACATGCCCGGTCTTTTGCGCACAGCGACGAGCCCTTCCAGTACTTGAATATCATCTGCTTCATAATTGGATGTTGGGGCTTTTCCATTCGCTAATTCTAGCTGCTCAGTCATTGAAGCCCTCCTTTGTCTAGTATAGGGTACATCATCAGGAGATCCGCCTCTCCATGTTATCTTTTAATTCAATATATCTTTGCGCGTGAAAACTGTAAAGGACACGATGAGCGAAGCTGCAGCCCAAACGCTCAAAACGCTTAGCGAGAATCCTAAGTCCATCCCCTTGATCGGCGGAAGCCCTCCCGTTAAATACTTGGTTAAATCCAGGTTGACCATAAATAAATATTTGGCGGTTTCCCAAGACGACACCATATTCGAGAGAATCGTACCAGATATCAATACGGCGAGCATTACCCCCATACCTGCTGCTGTGGAACGAATGAGCACCGAGATCATAAGCGACATGAAAGAGACAACCAGCGCAGAGAACCATACCAGTCCGAACTCCATAAGGAGAAAGAACCATTGATCGACGGCTCTGACCAAGGAGAAGTCCACTTCCGTACCATTCACTTGGATCCCGGTAAATATGGGCATCGTCCATCCGTTATAGCCGAACACAAGGCCTGAAATCAAGTAACACATGACCCCTGTGGACAATACGGTGAGCGAAGTAAAGAAAATAACGGTAATTAATTTGCTCAATAGGATTTTCCATCGCTGAACCGGTCTTGTCAACAATAATTTAATAGTCCCCGTAGAATGCTCGGATGATACGATGTCTGCAGAAATCACCATAATGATCAACGGGATGAATAAAGAGACGGCATTTTTCACAAACTCGCGCGTAAACGTAACGGCATTCGGGGAGCTCGGATCGACATCCTGCTCCAAATAATAATTCGCAATTTGAATTTGCACCCTGAGCTGCTGCTTGAACTCGTCCGGGGTGCGCACGGAGCTTAGGCGCTTTTCCCAGTCGATCACTCTCTGACGCTGCTCAGCCTTCCAATCCGTTGTGCCGAATTGCTTCTGAGCGTTTTGTGCGACTCGCATTTGAGCATACGTAAACATAGGAATAAGGGCAAGCAGGATAAGAATAATGACATAGAACCGCTTTTTCTTGATCATTTTGATGCATTCGTTTTTGACAAGCTCATACAAAGTACGCACTTCTCTCACCCTCCCTAATGTATCGTTTCCCCTTCGGTCAGGCTCAAGAACAAATCTTCCAGTGTCGGGTTCTTGATTTCTACGGCAAAGAGGCTAATTCCTGCTTCCATCAATTCGCGGCTTAATTGCGGGACATGCTCTTTATCCATCTGAGTGACGATTTGTTTCACCGAAGACTGGGTGAGATGGTGCTCGTCTTGAGCAATCTCCTCGATGGCATGCACAAGCGGCGACGCATCTAGAAGCCCCTCGGCCTTATCGGCCGGAGACACGGACCACACCACTTTGCCCCCCTGCGCAATCAAATCATCTACGGCTCCTACTTGAATCACTTGCCCGTGACTAATGATCGCGACCCTGTCGCACATTTGTTGAATTTCACTCAATAAGTGGGACGAAACGAACAAACTTAATCCGCCTTCGGCTAACCGTTGGATGAATTCTCTCATTTCCTTAATGCCTTGCGGATCAAGGCCGTTGGTCGGCTCGTCCAAAATAAGCAGGCTCGGCCGTCCCAGCAATGCTTGAGCGATGCCAAGCCGCTGTCTCATCCCGAGCGAATAGGTCCGCACTTTATCGTGAATCCGAGCGTCCATCGAGACAATGTCGACGACCTCCTGGATTCTCTCCTCACCGACATCCGGCAGCATCCGGGCGAAATGCTCAAGATTTTCCCAACCTGTCAAGTACGAGTACAGCTCCGGGTTCTCAACGATACAGCCGATGTGGCGCATAGCTTGATTGTGCTGCTTGCGGACATCGTAGCCGCAGATTTCGATGCTGCCCTCCGTCGGACGGATCAGATCGACAAGCATCCGGATGGTTGTCGTTTTGCCGGAACCGTTCGGTCCGAGAAAGCCGAAGATTTCACCTGCATACACGTCGAAGGAAATGCCTTTGATAATCTCTTTATTTTTAATTCGTTTTTTTAAGTTTTTAACGGACAACACGGTTGTAGGAACGGTTGTTGCTGTTGCTGATGTTGTTGCTGATGCTGCCATTTTTGCCTGCCCCCATTACTTCAGAATTTGTAAAATTCGATCCGCAATCCGCTCATAGCCATCCGCATTGGGATGAAAATGATCGCTAGACGACAAATATTTCATCAAATTTTGTTCGAACAAATCGTAGGTCGGGACAATGATCATCTGCGGGTAGCGATTGATCAGTTCGAAGACACCGTTATTCCAGCGCTGAACGATCAAAGAGCCCTCCCTCTTGGCGTCGAGATCCAGGAACGGGTGATACAGCCCGACATAAAGCACGGTTGCTTTCGGATTCGCCTGATTGATGGCTTGCAAAATCTTGTCCATTTTCTCAAGTGCTGGCGTGACGCGGCTAACCGCGGCTTCGGGGTTAAACTCGGTTTGATTGTCCCCTGTGAACAACCCTTCTCCGCCTGCGAATATGTCATTGCCGCCAATCGTCAGCAAAACAATATCGGCCTGAGCCAGCGCATCCTGCGTCTTCTTCAGAGCAAGATCAGCTAACAATTGATCGCTCTTATAGCCCGGAATCGCCAGGTTATTCAGCACAAAGACCGGCTTGCCGGTTTCTTGCTCGAGCTTCTCGCGGACGCGTCCGACGTAGCCTTTGCCCGTGTTGTCGCCTGTACCGGCGGTCAACGAATCGCCGAGCGCAACAATTTGCAGCTTGGCCTTGCTTTCAATCATCGTTTCCTTCTTCGGCGCCTCTGTGTTCAGCTGAAGCGTACCCGATGCTTTCGGAAACCATATCTGATTCGCCGCGTAGCCGAATCCTACCGCGAATGCAATCGTCGTAATGGAGGCTGTCAAGCCAATTGTTCCCCATATGAAGCGAGATGATCTCAAGTCTGTCCCCTCCTGCGAATAAATGGCATAATTCATTCTAAGAGTATAGCTTCCGGCATAAATTTGCAAACGCTGCAATGGGGGGAAGCATCACGATGCGACCGTGCGTTCGCATTTTGTAGTATAGCATATAAATGCCGTTAGAAGAAGTGAACTGCCCTGGTATAGCCAAGTTTGTCTCGTTGCAACCTCTTACTGGCGATAGGCCGTCTGAATGAGTGACGATTGGCTGATTTGGTGGATGGACGAGGAACATAGGTAGAATTAGTGGTGGATCGAGGAAACGCAGATATAACTAGCGGGGATTGTGAAAAGCAACCAGAAGTAGTGGAAGGAACGAGAAAATGCAGACAGGTCTAATGGTGGATCGAGTGTCGATAGGCTGAATTGGTGGGCGTACATGGAAACGCTGGCAGAATTGGTGGTGGATCGAGTGTCGATAGGCTGAATTGGTGGGCGTACGTGGAAACGCTGGCAGAACTAGTGGTGGATCGAGTGTCGATAGGCTGAATTGGTGGATGAACGAGGAAATGCTGGCAGAACTAATGGTGGATCGATTGGCGATAGGCAGAATTGGTGGATGAAAGAGGGAATATAAGCAGAAAGCTACCTGTTAACGGCTGCATTACACGGCTAACGGACACCAGCGCCGTTATTTCCCTGTCTGTCAGCGCGCTGCGCGGCTAACGGACACAGGAGCTCCTGTTCGCCCATTTTGGGGACGAAATTCAATCAAAATGGACAAATAACGGCGCCGCTGTCCGTTAGAGTTCCTAATCGGCGATATTTCGCCGAATAAGCGCAGCTGTGTCCGTTAGTCGGGCGCGGACTCGATGAAGGCTGCGCTGGCGGACACTGCAACGCCGCGGCATCCACGGCTAACGGACACCAGCGCCGTTATTTCCCTGTCTGTCAGCGAGCTGCGCGGCTAACGTACACAGGAGCTCCTATTCGCCCATTTTGGGGGCGATATGCGATCAAAATGGACAAATAACGGCGCCGCTGTCCGTTAGAGTTCCTGATCGGCGATATTTCGCCGAATAAGCCCAGCTGTGTCCGTTAGTCGGGCGCGGACTCGATGAAGGCTGCGCTGGCGGACACTGCAACGCCGCGGCATCCACGGCTAACGGACACCAGCGCCG